>JAGCTA010000016.1 GCA_017963875.1 Victivallales bacterium
CTCGTGCCTCGCGTCTCGCGTCTCGCGTCTCGCGTTTCGTGTCTCATGTCTCGCGTCTCGCATCTCGCGTCTCACGTCTCGTGTCCACCCATCAAAAAAAGGAACAACTCCATGCAGAATTTCCAAATTGCAAACCATGAAGACAGCCTCCTTCCTGACGGCAAATGGGCTCTTGTCTGGAACGACGAGTTTGACGGCACGGAACTCGACCGTACCAAATGGGATTACCGCCTCTCCATGATGGGAAAAATCCACCCCGCCTGGACCGATAAAGGCGTCCATCTTGACGGCAAGGGCAATGTCGTTTTCGATATTCTCATGGAAGACGGCCGCCCCGTCAGTTCACAACTTCAGACGGGCTATAACTTCATGGACGAACCTGTCCAGGAAACGACATTCGGCCAATACCAACTCCAATGGCAGATTGGAAAACTGAAGAAGAATCTTTTCACGCACACATACGGCTATTATGAATGCCGCTGCCGCCTCCAGCAACGCCCCGAAGGCTGGTGGAGCGCCTTCTGGATGCAGTCTCCCGTCATCGGTGCCAGCCTCGACCCCGCAGAGACAGGCTCTGAACTGGACATCATGGAATGCTTCTCCACTGGAGTCGTCTCTTCACACAACGTCTTCACGGGCGGCTACGGACTGGATTGTAAACGGGCCCACGCTGGCGGCGTCACTAATTTGGACCAGACGATCTTCCACCGCTTTGGAATGCTCTGGGACCACACAGGCTATACGTTCTACATCGATGGCGTCGAAGACGGCCACATTGCAGAATATGTCTCCCACCGTCCAGAGTTCATTTTGATCTCAACGGAAGTCAAAGGCTACCGAAGCAAAAACCATCAGCCAGTCAAGGAAGCCTTCGACATCATCGGAAAGGACGCTTTCATCGTCGATTACGTCAGGGTATTTGACAAAATCGGTTAATCGGCATAAAAACAAGCACCCCATGAATCCACCTTTTTTGCGGTTCATGGGGTGTTTTTTTTGCCCCACTTCCATAGCAGGACAAAGCGATTGGCAAATGATGAAATTAGAAGCCCTGTGCTAGCATGGCATCAGCGACTTTGGTGAATCCAGCGATGTTCGCGCCCATCACGTAATTGCCCTCGAAGCCATATCTGGCTGCGGCATCGTAGGCGTTGTCGTGGATGGCGGACATGATGTTGCGCAACTTGGCATCGACTTCCGTCGCCGACCAAAGCATACGCTCCGAGTTCTGGGACATCTCAAGACCTGATGTCGCGACGCCGCCCGCGTTCGCCGCCTTGCCAGGAGCATACAGAATGCCTGCCGTCTGGAAGACTTTGACTGCTTCTGGAGTCGAAGGCATGTTGGCACCTTCGACGACAAGTTTGCATCCGTGTTTCACGAGATATTCAGCGTCTTTACCGTCAAGTTCATTCTGTCTTGAGCACGGGAACGCGCAGTCGACACCGTCAACAACCTGCCATGGACGCGCCTTCGGGATGAATTTCGCTCCCTCAATCTTATTGACGATTTCCTCCAATTCGCCTCTCAGAACTTCCTTGCACGCCATCACTTTCTTGATGTCTTCCTCAGTCATGCCATTGGGAACATATAGTACGCCAGAACGGTCGGAAAGCGTGACGACTTTCGCATTCAGGTTGACCAACTTCATTGCGGCGTATGACGCGACATTTCCCGCGCCTGAAACCGCGCATTTTTTCCCCGCCAGATTCTGGTGCTTCTTGTCAAGCATACTGGACGCGAAATAGACCGCGCCATAGCCAGTCGCCTCAGGGCGAATCAATGAACCGCCGTAGGAAATCGCCTTGCCAGTCAGGACACCTGTCCATTCATTGGCAATACGACGATATTGACCGAACAGATAGCCGATTTCACGGGCACCGACGTTCATGTCACCTGCGGGAACGTCTGTGTTCGGTCCAAGGTGACGTTGAAGTTCCAGCATGAAACTCTGGCAGAAACGCATTACTTCACGGTCGCTGCAACGCAACCCAGGCGTATGGGGAGACTGTTTTGGATTGAAATCGGAACCGCCTTTGCCGCCGCCGAGTGGCAACGTGGTCAGTGAATTCTTGAATACCTGCTCAAATGCCAGGAATTTCAACACGGAAAGATTGACGGTCGGGTCAAAACGCAATCCGCCTTTGTACGGACCAATCGCAGAGTTATACTGAACACGATATCCACGATTGATTCGGACAATGCCTTTGTCGTCCATCCACGGAACACTGACGATAATGATACGCTCAGGTTCGACAAGGCGCTCCAAAATAGCATTTTCCTCATATTTGGAATTGCCTTCCAATACTGGACGAAGTGTAACCAGCACTTCCTCTACTGCCTGAAGAAACTCCTTCTGGTCGCTGTTCTTCGCCTTCACATCAGCGAGCACTCGCTCAATGTAGTCACTCATCGTTTTTTACTCCTATGTGTGTTTATTGATTTGCCAACCATAATGTAGGCTTTGTTTCATTTAGATATAATATATACTTTAGCAGAAACAATGCCAATTATAGCCTTAAACACACGTACAAGTTCAGCCTTTAAACTATCTTTTTTCTCTTTTTACAATATATGTAATTCAATACAGCGTAATATTACATAAACTGTAAACACTAGAAATTTCTAGCAAGATCTAGATATTTCTAGAGACTACTGGATATGGTTAGGGCTTCGCGGCGGGAGCGGGTTGCGCGGCAGGCGCGGGTTGCGCGGCAGGCGCGGGTTGCGCGGCAGGCGCAGGTTGAGCAGGTTGAGCAGCGGGCTTCCCGGCGGGAGCTGGTTGCGCAGGTTGTGCAGCGGGCTTCGCGGCGGGTGCAGCA
>JAGCTA010000124.1 GCA_017963875.1 Victivallales bacterium
GATCCTCACCAGTCAACAAGACGGTGAAGTCCACGTTGAATAATTCCGCCAGTTCATAAAGCGCACTGATAGGAATGGATTTTTCGTTTGTTTCGTATGACAGATATTCCTCTTTGGTGATTTTCAGCGATTCCGCAATTTTCTCGACAGGAATCTCCAGGATTTCACGCAATTCTCGAATTCGGGCGGCTATCTGTTCTGGATTGTTTGGCATAGTTGGTTTTGTGAATGTTGGGTGGATATTTTCAATTGAAATTAGATAAAAACTAAGTTAAATCTGTTTTTTCCTGCTGAGGAGTCAGCAAATAAATGGCAATAGCGGCAGCCACTGACGCATTAAGCGAGTTGATTCGACCTTGCTGATGAATGGACGCGACGTGTGTGCATGTGTTGAGGATGAACTGCGAAACGCCCGCATTCTCCCCGCCGACGACCAGCAGCACTTTTTCTGGCATGTTGCCCCGAAATGATTCTAGGCTGGTTTTGCCTCCGCCATCCAAAGCAATGACATCATAACCGTTTTCCATGGCTATCTTGACATATTGGTTAGCAGAGCAGTTGACGGCGACATTCAAGTGCTCAACAGCCCCTGCGGAGGATTTGCAGACGGAAGGCAAAATAAGTGGTGAGCCATGCCTTGGTAGAAGAACGTTTTTCCAGCCCATGGCTTCTGCCGTCCGCATAATGGCACCGATATTGTGTGGATCTTCGATTGAATCGAGAAGCACCATGCGTTCGGAGCCAATCATTTCCGCAAAAGGCGTATGGGGGAAAGGCGATGCTTCAAGAACTGCTCCCTGATGTTCGCGCGTCCCTGTCAAATCAAAAAGCCGTGCCTTGTCCGCGAATTCGACATGGATGTTTTTTGAGCCTAGATACTGTATCAGTTTCTTCAGGCGAGGATTGTTATTGGAATCCTTGTTTATCCAGGCGCGGACAATCTCCCGTCTTTCGGCCCTAACGGCTTCAAAGACGGGATTGATGCCATAGATGATTTCAGTTGATTGCGGCATGGGTGTTATTACAGGTCGTCTTCGGCTTTTTCATCGCCAAAATCAAGATAGCGTTCATCAATTGGATAGCCCTCGTCAATATCGGCTGGAGGTGGTGGCGGGGGCTGAACCTGCATGGTACCATGTTTATCTGGCGGGAGCGGCGTTCCGCCAGAATAAATGACCTTGGTCTTGTCCCACAGGTCCTCTAAAGCATAGAATCTGCGCAGTTCAGGCATGAGAACATGAATGATGATAATACCATAATCAAGGACAAGCCATTGCGAAGACGGGCTGCCGTCCCTACCTCGAGGGGAAATACCTTCGTCAAGCAACGTCCTGCGAATGTTTTCCGCGATTGCGCGAAGATGCGGAAGGGATGTTCCCGAACAGACGAGAAAGAAATCCGCAAGAATGGTCTTTTCGCGGACATCGAAAAGCAAAATATCCGCCGCCTTGTGTTGTTCACAGATTTCCACGCATTTTCTGGCAATTGCCTCTGCATCAATTATGTCATTTTCCGCCATGGTTATATGCCTCCTTTTTTATAGTATCAGTGTTATTAATTTAACGATTAGTAGCCGTAGAGGTTGTTGTCTTGGATGTATTTGGCTACAGCCTCTGGAACGAAACTGTCAATTGGCTTATGTTTTGCGATTGCCTCTCGAATGGCTGTCGCTGAGATGCTGGAGACCTTCAAATCTTCCTCTGGAAGTATGGAATTGAACAGTTTATAGGCATTTCTCAACCCACAGTCCTGTTCCAGGTCTGGCATTGGCGGAGGAAGGACGCCTGGCCGAGGATAGATGATAAAATCGAAATGCTGGATCAGTTCAGGTGCTCGATACCATGTGGTCAGCGTCCGAAGACTGTCCATGCCAATCAAGAGGGAGAATTTGCAGTCTGGAAAGACCTTGCTGAGGACGTTGATCGTGTCATAGGTGTAGGAGACTTCGTCCTTCCTCTGTAATTCAATGTTGGAATAGGAAAAGGCTGGATTGTCCTCCAACGCTAGTCGCAGCATTTCCAGACGCTGTTCTGGAGTCGCGAATGCGCCATCGGGCTTCAACGGTTGGATTCGGGCGGGAATGAAAAGGATTTCATCCGCTAATTCCTTGTCTAGAATTGTCTGCGCCAGCATCAGGTGACCATTGTGAATGGGGTCGAAGGAACCTCCAAAAATAGCGATTCGATGCGGGCGCGCGTACGGCAAGGCTGGAGACTCTTCTGAAGCCGTCCCCCTATTTCTGTCTGAGTTTGCAAAGTGTTCTGACGGTTTGAAACTATCATCGTACGGTTTGAATCCGTCATCGGACGATATGAAACCGTCATCAGACGATTTGAATCTGCCTCTTGGCGGTCTGTAGCCATCATCCGACTTGAATCTGTCTCTAGACGACTTGTAGCCATCATCAGATTTGTATCGGTCACGAGACGGTCTGTAGCCGTCATCATCAGATTTGAATCTGTCTCTAGACGACTTGTAGCCATCATCATCTGATTTGTATCGGTCACGAGACGGTCTGTAGCCGTCACCATCAGATTTGTTTCGGTCACGAGACGATCTGTAGCCGTCATCATCAGATTTGTATCGGTCACGAGACGGTCTGTAGCCATCGTCATCAGATTTGTATCGGTCACGGGATGACTTGTACCCGTCATCCGACTTGAATCTGTCTCTAGACGACTTGTAGTCATCACCATCAGATTTGTATCGGTCACGGGACGACTTGTACCCGTCATCCGACTTGAATCTGTCTTTAGACGACTTGAATCTATCTCCCCTTCTGCCCTTTTCGAATGATTTGAAACTGCGGTTAGAGGATGGGAACTTGTCCCCTGCCCTGCTCCTGTCAGATGACTTGTAATAGTCTCCCGATGGATTATTATGAACATCTGACGAATCAAACGACATGTTTGGCAAATCTCTTTCAGGTGAACTGCCATGTCCATCTGATGATTTGCCGTCGTTTTCCGATGGCTTGAAATTGTCGGATGGTTCCAGAGGACCATTGTCGAAATTTGTCGCTGGTGTATGCGGATTCATGTTAAGAACCTAGATAATTATCGAAATGTTTTCCAGATTTTCAGGCTGGAAAGCAAAAAAAGATGTGAATACAGTTGATTTTGGGTTGCATAATATCGGAAACTTCTTATACTATACCGTTAATTTGTTAAAAATCTCATTTTTCCAAGGGAAAAAGACGTGTTATTCGGCATCATAGGTGACATTCATGGTAATATTGACGCGCTGGAGGCGGTCTATGCGCGTCTCATGGAACGTCATGTCGATAAAGTCTATTGTACAGGTGACATTGTCGGCTATGGTGCTGCACCAAGCGAATGCATTGAATTTATCCGTTCAAAAAAAATAGCCACAGTCATTGGAAACCATGACTGGCATACGGCATTTCCTGAACGCGAATCATTTGGTGTTCGGGATGAAGCGATGCAGGTATTCAAATGGAATCGCAAAATGCTGTCGCAAGAGCAATTATCATGGCTTGCATCGCTTCCTATGGTTTTGGAAGAGAATGGGATGATTATACGCCATGGCTCAAGCGTCCCCTATCCTGAATGGGATTATGTCATCAGCGTCAGGTCAGCGGCGATGCATTTTCTGTTTCAGCATGGTACATTGTGCTTCAATGGCCACAGCCATGTTCCTGTGTTGAGCATGCATCGGCCTGGTTGTCCTGTGATTTTCTCGAAATTCCGAAACATGATTCTGCCAAATGGAATGGATATCATGGTGGGGGTCGGTGCTGTTGGTCAACCTCGTGACAGCGACTCCCGCGCTTGTTGCGTCCTTTATGATGACAAGGAAAAAAGCATCAGCAGCATTCGCGTGGAATACGATATCGGCATGGCGCAGCGAAGGATTTTTGAGGCGAAACTCCCTGAAGTTTTGGCATATCGTTTGGCTGCGGGGCGTTAAGTGGCTTGTGGCTATGACATTAGGAGATTCCATCTATGGGCAATTCATTGAATCCCGCATTAATTGAACTGATTTATGATGCCGCTAGTATCCGCCGCTGGAATGACCAAGTGAATCCAATGGATTTCACGGAACTGGACAAGCAATCACATAAGATGATCATTGCATACGTCTTGGCGAGATTTGAGGAGGAGGTCCATCCTGATTCCATCAACTGGCGACGCCTGATCGAGGGCGGAATGTTCGAGATGCTCCACAGGATTGTCCTCACGGACATCAAACCTCCCGTTTTCCATAAGATGATGGCAGAAAAGGGCCGAGAACTCAATCAATGGGTCTGCGGAAAACTTCATGAAACGCTTGAAAATGTCCATGGCGGCTTCGCGGAATGTTTTCGGCAGTATTTCTGCGACGATTCATACAGCATTTCAGAAAAGCGAATTCTGAAGGCCGCGCATTTCCTCGCGACTCAATGGGAATTCAACATCTTGTATCAGATGTGTCCGTTCATCAACGGGATAGAACAAATAAAAAAAGATATTGAAGACCAGATTGAAGACTATTATGACTTGCTTGGCGTGCAAAAACTGGCACTAAAACGCAGAACCGCTGGTTTTGTGGAACTTTGCGGACAACTGCGCTTCCAGAAACGCTGGAGCCAGTCGCCGCGTATTCCTGCAACATCCGTATTGGGACACATGCTGGTAGTGGCGATGATGACCTATTTGGCACTGCAGGAAACGCGCGCATGCGAGCAACGCGTTGTAGACGGATTCCTCGGCGGCCTATTCCATGATCTCCCAGAAGTCCTCACAAGGGATATCACATCGCCTGTGAAAGCATCCGTTTCTGGATTGGATGAATTCATCAAGGAGTATGAGCGCGAGCAGATGGAGGAAAAACTCTTTCCGTTGTTGCCTCAGAACTGGCATGACGATTTCAGGTATTACACAGAAGAGGAATTTGAAAACCGCATCCAATTCGCAGGAAAAAGACAAACAGGATTGACTTTCGATGAATTGGACAGCAAATACAATGATGCGCAATATCGCCCTGTTGACGGCGAAATCATCCGTGCCTGCGACCACCTCGCCGCTTTCGTCGAGGCATCATTGTCCATCAGGCACGGTGTGACTTCCAAGCATCTTGACGAGGGGGTCGCTCGCCTGTATGGACCATACAAGGAAAAAGTCATCGGCAAAGTGGATTTCGGCCAGGCGTTCCGTGCGTTCTACTCTGGCAACTGATTCCACATTCCTTTTGAGTATGGAGGCACTGCCTGCCGATTGCATTCGTTATTCAGCCGTAAATTGTGTGATTTACGGCTGAATCCATTTCTGTTTATCGTCGTCTTATGCCTCATGACCTCTTTAGCCACACCAGTTCAGCGCGCCACTTGAGTTGCTGCCCCTTGTATTTTGGA
>JAGCTA010000125.1 GCA_017963875.1 Victivallales bacterium
CCACGCCATATTACAACATGTCTCATTCAATTACCAACAATTTCACGTCGTAGGATTCAAATTCAACATTGAAAGACTTACTTCCTACGGGCGCGATGTTGGTACCGCTGAACCATTCGGAAACTTTTGCTGGAACAGCAAGTTCAAACACGCCCTTCAGCGTCGATAACGTCGAATTGACCGCTAGAAGATACATCTTTCCGTCATGCATCTTAGCGCAGAATGTCAGCGAATCGTTATTGAGAGCATCCTTCGCGGGGCCTTCCATAAGTTTGAACGTCGGTGCAGGCACGATTCTTTCAGCAAGGATGTCCTGTAACTGACTCAACTCACGCGTGATTTTCGTAATTTGCGACCAGACTTCTGGTGAACTTGTGATGCCATAGTTGAACATGTTCTCCTCAGGCCTTACGAAACCACTGTAAGTGTACCATGTGATACCATGGGCGCCGCAGGCTAAAGCGACATAACTCATCGCTCGAAGTTCACGCTCTGTGGGAAAGCGTTTCCAAAAACCATAGCCCTTGAAATGCTGGATGATTGGCCAGCAGCCTTTGACCACAGGCGGCTGGCCAATCCGTGCTCGCTGTTTATTTGTCTCCCTCAAATCGTTCCAGAAGGTCTTCATGTCAACGATGACCTGCGGGACGCAGGTTGATTTCGTCTTTTCATCATCTGCTTGGACGGGATAGATTTCAGGCATGAAGACATCTGCACCGTGGATAAACGGGCGGAAGCGAGAATTCTGAAAACTGCCGATGCTGTCCGCCTGACACGTCAGCCGCCACGGATCAATGACTTTGATGTTCTGATGGTTCGTGAGCAAATCCATCGGCGTCTGATGAGTTGCTGTATCATCGCCGATGTACCATGCAAGCACTGTCTTATACTGCAAGCGTTTACCGACATTCTCCAAGCCATCTGTTCGGACGAACAGTTTAAAGCCGTATTTGTCGGCCATGTCGAAGAACTCCCTGCCCTCATCGCCGAGCGTATCACTGTAGGTTTGGGCTAAGTTGAAGCCATTCTCCTTGAGTTTGGCGAACGCCTTGTCATAACTGAAATCATTGAATTCGCGCTTACAGACGGCGTAAATGCCGATAGGGAAAAAGGGTTTGCCACCAACAAGCGTCATACCATCGTCGCGGAGCGTCACACGGTTCTCCACAGGCACGGCCTCCGTGCCACGAAAGACAGCAAACCTGAAAAAAGACGTCCTACCAGCCGCATCGACGATGCCGACGACGAGTTCATGAGTGCCCGCCATGAATTTTCCCCCCTGAGGCAGATAGGTGAACACGTCACCGTCACGCTTGATTTCCTTGCTGATGTCCGTGCCGTCCAAGGCAACCTTCATTGCCGACCAGTTGACTAACCAATCATCGGTGACACTGACGCATACGGGTGTTTCCAACGTTTCGCTTCGTGCACCGTCGACGATGGAGACACGAGCCGTCGTCACATCTTTGACGTAACAACTTGCAGCGAATGGTTCCAATTTGCTTTTCCCGACGCTCCACGCCTTCACCGTTGGTGTCGTCCTACCGTTTCCCTTCAACACCGCCTTGACATAGAGGCTCGTCGTCTGCAGGACTGCCTTCGGCTGTTTCGTCGTTTTTTCCTTGCCAGAAAAAGCCGTGTTCGGGGTACCATCGGGGCCGATGAACAACAGTTTACCGTCAATGGCTGGTGCCGCCACCTGAATGTCCACATCCGTGCCTTCTTCCGCATCGATATCCCACGTCATTGCGATATTGCCCGATGGAATGGGGCCCGCGATGAATGTTCCTTCTTTAACCAAGCCTTTGTTTTCATCCGTTTGGAAGGCGAGACTGACATGTTCAAGAATCACTGGCGTCCCGACATGGATATCTGGAACATCCGCGCCCAATCTGAGAACTGCCTTTCTCGCCTTTTTCGGGACAGCACCGACAATTGTCGTGGCATTGCCATATTCAATACCCGCCGCATAGCGGAATATCGCCCCTTCGCCGATAGGCTTGCCGTTTTCATCAAACCATACAATGCTGTTGTTATATGCTTTGCCGCCAGAGACCGTCTTCATGTCCAATGCAGAACGAACTGCAAGAACGAGTTTATAGATTTGCGTCCCCTCTGGCACATCCAACGGGACTGAAGACAGCCCCCAGGCGGTATTGCATGTCTTACCAACCGCGTTGACAATCTCCGCGCCGTGCGCAGTATAGTTTATAGTGACTCTGTTCTCATACAGGTCGATTTTCTCCCAGACCTTAGATGGAGCATGGAAATCATCGGCCAAGACGATAGTTCCCGCAGGTGCCAGCACCATTGTGCCGTTCACCACTTGAATGTTTTCGAAAGACTGTGGAGCCCCAAAAACGACAGAGCAGAAAAAAGCCAATGACAGCGCAACCAACTTCTTCATACGGAGAACAAGCGGAGTACAACGGCACGTCAGAGCGCCGCCTGCTTTGTCATCATTTCTGAAACGAGTTTGGCGAACTGCAATGGATCTTCCAACGGCAGTTGTGCCGTCAGCAATGCCTGGCCATAGAGGAGATTCGAATAATCGACAAGTTTCTGGCTTGAAGCGTCTTTCTCCAGAATGCCTCTCATCGCCTCGATGAGCGGATGGCTGCCGTTGATTTCCAGAATGCGCTTTGCCTCAGGCACTTCCTGATTCATTGCCTTCATCATCTTGACCATGTTGTCACTCAGACCGTATTCATCGTTGACAATGCAGCAGGCACTTTCCGTCAGGCGGTTGGACAGGCGCACTTCCTTGACCTTTTCGCCAAGAATCTCCTTGATTTTGGCAAGCAAATCCTTATTCGTCTCGGCGGCGGCCTTGCGTTCCTCTTCCTTTGCCGCCTTTTCATCGTCCGTATCAAGATTGACATCGCCTTTGTTGATGGAATGGAGATGCTTTTCCTTGTACTGCATGATATCCTGCACAATCCACTCGTCCACGGGGTCAGTCATGAAAAGAACTTCATAACCTTTGCTCTTGAATGCCTCCAACTGCGGCGAATTGGCGGCGGCGGCACGGTTTTCGGCAATGATATAATAGATTTCCTTCTGCGCTTCTGGCATGCGCGAGACGTATTCTGCCAGTGTGGTCCTCTTGCCCTCTTCCGTGGCGGTGCTTTCAAACAGCATGAGATTCTGAATGCGTTCGCTGTTCGCCATATCCGTATGAATACCTGTCTTCAACATGGCACCGAAATTGTTCCAGAACTCCAGATAGCGTTCTGGTGCCTTCTCCTGCATGTTCTGCAATGTATCCAGAACTTTCTTTACAAGATTCTTCTGAATCAAAGAAAGTGTGCGCGCCTCTTGAAGCATTTCGCGCGAGACATTCAGCGGCAAATCTGAAGAATCAACGACACCACGCAGGAAACGCAGATACTGCGGAACCAGTTCATCGCATTTGTCAGTGATGAATACCCTGCGGACATACAACTGGACCCCGCGATCCTTCTGGTCAGGCATGAACATGTCCCAGACAGGCTTCTTCGGGATATATAGCAACGCGCGAAACTCCGTGGTACCCTCGACATTCCAGTGGATTGTCTCAAACGGATCCTGGAAATCATGTGCGATGTGCTTGTAGAACTCGTTGTACTCCTCGTCCTTGATTTCGTTCTTCGGGCGTTGCCAAATGGCCTTGCGGCTGTTCAAGGTCTCCTCGGTAATCGTGACCTTTGGCTCCTTGCCCTCGATGATCTTTCCATCGGCATCGCGTTCGTGCTCCTCGCGGCGAATATCCATGCAAATGGGATGTTCAACGAAATCGGAGAATTTCTTTACGGTCTTGCGGATTTTCCATTCATCAAGAAACTCCTCGTTCTCCTCCGTCAGATGCATGATGACATCCGTCCCGCGCGTTTCCTTCTGAACAGTCTCGACCGTGTAGAACCCATCGCCGTTAGATTCCCACTTGGTACCTTCCTTGGAGCCAGCACGCCGAGTGATGACCGTCACATGGTCGGCAACCATGAAAG
>JAGCTA010000126.1 GCA_017963875.1 Victivallales bacterium
CCAATCTTCATGTCCCGCACCATCTCCGTGACAGATATCATCAAGACAGCCTTATGAGGAGCCTTGAAGCCGCTGGAGTGGCTTACGTGTAAGTGCGTAAGCTGGTCAATGTATGTCTGGAGCGGGGTGATGAAATCTGCCATACGTTTTTAAAATGATTATTGAAGGAGTTTGCCGATTTGTACGCTTGCCTGACGCTTATCCATGCCTAATTCTAGGAGGAAATTATAGAACTCTCGTTGTTGCTCTTTAATGTTAGCTGTTTTAAAGACTTGAATATGATTCAAACCATACAGCGTTGAAAGGTTGCCATCTGTCATTTGCTGGAGAGCGCGCTTTATCTGAACCTCTGACTCATCATCTCTGGTAAAGATTGTTATGTCCTTCCGCTTGGGGTTGGCGTAGTCTGTTTGCTGCTTGAAGAAGGCCTTGAAATACTGGCGATCATTCGTGCCGATGGAGTGGCCAAAAATGATTACCTCGTCAGCATCCAGCAAGTCAGCCACGAGAGCAGGCGGATTAAAATGAGAGTCAAATGACTTTTGTAGGAAGTCATAGTTGCAATCTATATCCTGGTCATCCCGCGTTCCAACTATAATTTTTTCTTTCAAACGGCTTCCATGAACGTAATGGATAATGTCTTTGAATCCGTCACCGTAATCTGCTGGTAACTCCGTGTAGTTGAATGTGTAGATATTCAAAAAATTCCCAGCTTCCCTTGCTGTTTCTGCGGCAAATAGCACATTCAACGCGACAGATTCGCTATTGAATCCCTGTCCTATGATTGACTTCAGATACTTGCAGAGTCCATCCTTGATGAGCCCCAGGGCCTTACGGTCACGCCAAATGGGTGACTTCAACGCATCCTCTTTAAGATGCTCATCAACGTGGCGCAAGATGTTGCCATTATAGAAGAGCACGCCTTTGTCAATCAGGGACTGAACCAAATCAAGCTGCTCGTTGTACCAACCGCAGGCCTGTCCGTAGGAGGTAAATTTCTCAAGCAGGGCTCTCTCTTCTTCCGTAATGATGTCCTGGCCTTTCGTTGGATCTGGAATGCTTTTGTAGTAGTTCAGAAGCTCGTTTTCGAGGTCGTACCATTTGACGGCTTCCAGGTTATCTGGCCAGCGCTGGTTCAAATGGTGAATGAGTGGAGCAGGATAGTCCTTGGGGCAGAATTCGGATTCCCAAAAGTCTTTGTAGGACGTTTTGAGGCCGAGGTCAAGGTCGAAGCCGTTGCCGAGGATGAGGACTATTTTGCGGGGCTCTGCCATGGGTTTATGCGTTGTTCAGGTATTCTTCCAGCTTCTCCTGGAGTTCTTTGAAGATGCGGTGATTGGCTTCGGAATCGTTGTCCACCTTTCGGGTTTCACCAAGGTTCTTTGTAGGGACTTTGATGTTGATGTGGAAGAAGTCTGTGAGGGCCTGGAATGCTTCTTTCTCCGGGAGAGGGTTGCCGAGCTGGTCAGTGAAGAAGCCGAGTTTGTACATGGGGTACAGGATGCGCAGCAGATCTGCCTTGGAGCGCTTGGATTTCTCGAAATAGATAGGGCTTTCCGCCGGCACGGAAGTATCGTTGCCGGGAGTCTGGACTTCCTGCATGTTGTTGGCGGTGGCGTGAACTTCGGTCATCGTGATCTGGCCGCCATTCGAGTTGTCGATTACTCCAGTGTTGAGGACTTTCATTCTTCTATCTGTTTTGAAGGGTCATTCCCTGACATGTCGTAAAGGGAAATCGATGCGCCTGGTTTGTTTATGAGGGTGCCAGTGTTGACTACTTTATCCGTGTAGAATTTCTCTATGTTGACAACGTGGAGGTGGTCAGCCGACGGATTTTGTTCATGCGTCACGCGGATAAGCCTCCCAAGGTCTTGGAGTAAAAAGACCCCATGAAAGAAGTCTTGTAAATCCAGTTGCGAACAGCCAGATTGTGCGATGCTGTTTGCCAAGACCAGTTCGTCATCATAACAGTCTTCGTATATCGCTCCCAGCTTTGTCTGGCGAAAGTCATCGTGTATTTGCTGATAAAGGCTTTTCAAGTCATTCTCGGACGCAGGATAGCCCCAAGGACAGTGATTATGAATCTTGCGCTCAAGTTCCTTAGGGCCTTTTGCTTTCCAGTGGTCTTCGAAATACCGGCCCTTGGCATTGGCGTAAAGCAAAGCGTTATGCTTTGTCCTGTCCACGTGTGTTGCCGCCTCCAATTCCAGGACTATGTCCATTAGACGAGAAATGGCAGAAGAAAGAGCCCTCTTAATCTCATTCTCCTTCTTAGACAACTGCGAAGAGCTATCTTTTACGGTTTGTTTTGTCTCGTCATCCAACTCAAGACCATCGATGAAGGAATCAAGCGTGTCAATTTCTTCATATTCTGGCGAGGTGATAGTGCTATCCTGATAAATGATTTCCCAAAGTTTGGACTTCCATTTCTGGATTACTTCCATCGAGACGGTTGGAAATGCATTCTCAAATACATTCTTTATGTCTGATAGATCATCCGCCAAGATGCTAATCCGATGGAGGGCGGCTAATCCCATCGCGGCACGATGCTCATTGAGAAGTAAATCCCACTCAAGCAAAACCTTGAATGTTTCATTCAAAGTTTCGTTCGCCTTGATGTTGAATGTGCGTATGAGCTCTTGCGGATACATCAGTCACCAAGTGTCCCTCCTGCGGCACCTTCTTCCATAGGGGAAGCGATAAATGCGTTCAGTTCCTGGCGACGGGTGCGCCATTGGGGCATATATTTGGACATGAAGGCTTCGAAGAGCTTGTTGTGCTTCTCGACCTTCAAGTGTGTCAACTCGTGAAGTACGACATATTCAATGCAGG
>JAGCTA010000127.1 GCA_017963875.1 Victivallales bacterium
AATCTGCCAGGCGGAAGTTGAGGCATTTCAGGCAGAAGTTTCAATTCAAATGAATCCTCGCGGAGGACTTTGTCACCGTTCTTGAAACGCCAGCGGATGGTGGCGTCCTGTGCGGTATCAAACACCAGCGTGATTTGCTCTTCCTTCTTTTCCTGCTCGAATTCACCTTGTGGGATGCGGACGATGTTCCCCTCTTTGAGCAGCGGGTAGTGTTTGTGGTTTGACTTGCGCTTGATTCTGAATAAGTCAGGAATGGTGACTCCTTCAGGCAGTTCCCATTCAAGAGAAGGATTGACATCGGGACCGTGATCCTCGAATGAGATGATCCACGTCGCCGCGACAGGGGAGGACGCAAAGGAATGGAGGACGCGCTGGCCATTGAAGTTGACTTCATTGCCATCGACAGGTTCAAGAAGGCAGCGTACAGGGGGCGTTTCGACTTTGACCTGCTGAGTTTCTACGACAACTTGCGGCTCGTCAGAAATAATGAGTTCATCAAAGAAACTTTCGGCAGGATAGGCTTTTTTGTTTGAGGACGGATAGTTGCCGATGGCCAGCGGCAATGTGGAGGCGGCGATGGTCTTGCCCTCCGTCTGGACACGCCCGACCACGCGGCCGTTTTCCTTGAAGACGACCAGACCGTCTGTAAAATCGACGGTGAGGTTCATGTAGTCGCCAAATCCGCGCGCAGGCGCCTCGGCACGGTACATCTTCTGTCCGTCGCCGTATTGGAAGCGCCAGCGGACGCCCCAGCGCATCAGACTGAAGCCGCCGAGGCTTGAATCGACCTTGTTGCCGACGAGATACTGGATGCCTCGCTTGCCGACGTTGATGGTCAATGCGATGTGGAGCTTGTCCATCGTGGCGGGGAAGGGATTGTTCTTCACGATGGCATAACTCAAGAGTTCGGGGAAGAAGCCAAGGGCGCGTCCGCCAGGGGCTTTCTGGTGGTAGCGTTCAGGATTGCTTGTCTCAGGTGTGTCGTTGTCCTTTTCGGCGGACGGCGTATAAACTCCGTGGAATTGCCCGACACCTGAATCAATGATGTTGGCATCCGTGTCTTCAAACTGGTAGTGGAGTAGGAATTCAGCAGGCAGGAGCAGAGAGAGGAAGAGCAGAAGAATGATGTTTCTCATGGCTTGGATTGGCATTTCTGGTTTGGATGTTTAATTATGAAAAAATGATTGATGAGCCTTTGCTTAATTATAGCACATTTAATTCAAAATGGAAATATTAACCTAACCAACACTTGTTGGCTGGCAGATTCAAGCTTAGTCAAGGGAGGCTTTGTCTTGATGCAACGGAAGCAAGATAAATGGGCTGATTTCAGACAGACTGCCGTAAAGTGTTTTTTCAGGAGTATAACCTTTGGGTTTGGAAACACTGAGCTGAATGGGATGACCACGTTTGACGGTTCCGACTTTCACAGTTTCACCTCCGTCTAGAAGCAAATTTCCGACGTTGACTGTCCTTGTTGACGCAATGGTGACAATCAATTTATCGTTTTGGGGAGACAATTCCGAATGGATGGCGATATCCTCGCATAGTCCTTGGATGTCATTCATCCCCTCGAAGAAAAGGCATTCTGTGTGTACAGAGGTTGAGGCATTGGGTGAAAGCATTACATATCCATGAATTCCTTCGCATGATATGAAATTATTTTGCGTGACTGATGTGCGGAAAAAGCCTGAAGCGGTGAGGTTGTGAGGAAAGCGTATGACCATAAGTATCTTTCCTTGACTGTGATGTGCAAACCAACTTTCAGAAGGCGCCAGTTGTGTCACTGATTCAGGTTGATTCAATAAGGATAGTCTGATTATCTGGTCATGGGTAAATGTGCTGACTTTTTCTTTCCTGATGGCTTCAACCTTTCCTTTGACGGGAAAAATAAAAACAGCGTTATTTCCCTCCTGTCCAAGATATTCGGTGATAATGTCCCGTAGGGCGATATTTTCTTTTTTATCTCCAGTGTTAGTCACTGTGACATCCATACTGATTCGAGTGTCATTTGACGGGATGATGATTGTTTTCTCGAATTTCAGGTTACGTCGGTTCCAGTTGTTTCTGAATAACTTCGCAACAACGGCACCGTCTGACATGACCTGCGCATTTCTGAAATTGACGAAACGGGGGGTATCACTTGCTCCAAGAAGTTCTGTGCGAAAACCTGCAAACGGGAATTCTGTTTTGCTGGAATTACTGGAAAAAACATTCATCAGGGCATTTTCCCCAATGTGTATGTCCGTGCAGATGCCAGATGCTTCTGGAATGACATTTGCCGATAGAATCCCATTGCTGATGTTTGCTGCTTTCATGCCATTCCTTTCTGATGCAATGCAGAAGGATTTCAAAGATGGCGTACACCCGATTGACAGCAGCAAAGGTGCCAAAAACAGCAAGACATTTTTGCACATCCAGTACAAAGATTGATTAGTAAAAAATAAGAAATTTTGTTTTAATATCATGAACTGCAGTCGATAATATTATTTGTCTTGGATCGTTTGCTTTTCAATTATCCGAACTTGTATACGTGCGATTCGGCGGTTGTCCAGTTCAGTCACGGTGATTTCAAGTGTGTCGTATGTAAAGGAATCTCCGATGGAAGGGATGGTTCCAAGCACTTCCATGACCCAGCCGCTGACGGACACGACATCAGAATTCGTTTTGATTTTGAAGAACTCGCAGATATCCTCAAGGTAAATAGACGCATCAACGCTGTAGAGGTTGCCTGAAAGCTTCCTGAAATCATCAATGATCTCATCGTGTTCATCCCAGATGTCGCCGACAAGCTCTTCGAGGATATCTTCCATGGTAACGATTCCGAATGTCCCGCCGTATTCGTCTAAAACGACGGCTACATGGGATTTTGCCGACTGCAACTGCCGTAGCAACTCGCTGATTTTAGCGGTTTTGTGAACAAATGTCGGCGTGGTGATGATGTCTTTCAACCGTTTGCCTGTGATGCCGCTTCCCGTATAGAAATCCTTTTGGTGGATGACGCCGACGATGTTGTCGATGTTGCCTTCATATACTGGCAGGCGAGAATATTTTGTCTCTGCGAATTTAGCCGCGACGAGTTCTTTGGACGCATTGGCGGGAACCGCCTCGATATCGACGCGCGGGGTGAGAATTTCATCGGCGCGTCTGTCGGTGAATTCAATGGCGTTTTTTAGAAGTTGCCCTTCTTCGGTGTCAATGCTGCCTTCCTGTTCGACTTCATCAACAAGCATAAGTAGTTCAGCCTGAGAGCGTTTTGTTCTGTTTTTAATTTTCAGAATCCTTGAGAGCGCGGCTTTCCACCATGAGAACAGTCGATTGACGGGGAAAAGGACCCAGACGAGCAGGCGCATGACTGGAGCAGCAAACAAAGCAAAACTTTCGGGGCAGTCCTTGGCGATGCTTTTGGGGGAGATTTCTCCGAAAATCAAAACGACAATCGTAATGATGATTGTCGCGTATGTCGCGCCGAGCGATGGGCCAAACAGATTGACAAAGAACATGGTGGCGACGGTCGCCAGGCTGATGTTGACGATGTTGTTGCCGATGAGAATCGTTGAAATCAACTGGTCGAAATGGTCGGCAAGGTTCAGGGCGATGGCCGCACGGCGGTTGCCTTGTTCAGCAAGTGTTTTTATGCGCGTCTTGTTCAACGTGGAAAAGGCAGTTTCCGTTGCGGAAAAGAACGCGGAGGCGGCCACGAGGAGAACCATCACTGTAATGCTTAGAAAATAGTTATCCATTGATG
>JAGCTA010000128.1 GCA_017963875.1 Victivallales bacterium
AATGCACCGCATCGGCCTAAAAAAAGCGACCGACAAAAGGTTTTGGACATGGTAAATGCACATGTCACAGTAAACGCGCCTCTTCTTTAGGTTCAATGTGCATTTACTCCGAGAAATGTGCATTTACTTTTTCAAGTGACCGAAGATTGCTTGTCAGAAGGAATTCACCAGGGACAAAAATCTCGTTGGGGCAAAGAAACCTTCGTAATATCGTGCCGTGAATGTGTTAAGTGCGGGCGAGCGGCCATGGGCGTGGTCAATTGCCATGGTGGCATTGAAGACATCACCATGGTGAAGAACGCGGCGGCCAGATGCCGCCGCATGAACTTTTGCAACAGCGAGGACAAGCGGGTAGGTCAGCAACAAGGCATGGAGCCCTTTGTAGAAATTGACATTGTAATAGGCCGCTCCAAAAAACTGCAAGGTGTCCAGGCGGTTGACAAGGAAATCAAGATAGGGTTTCCATTCCGCCTCATCGCCACGATTCTCCAGATGCGAGGAAAAAAGCCCTGCCTGCCTGGATGAGATGTCAGGATGCTCGAAGCCCATGCGGTGCCAACTGCCTGAACCCATAATGAACTTGTAGTTGTTTGTGAAATTGTTGACGCGTGTTCCAATGGTCCTGTGGACATTTTCTTCGTCGCGGCGACAGTAGAATGACAGCCACGAGCGGAAAAGCAGTCGTTGGAATGCTGTCAAGGGAGTGCCGTCAGGTGCATTGTGCGCGGTTGTCGCTCCTTTGCGCAACAAGTTCATCCAGACTGTCTTAAGGGTTTCCAGATCATTGACGAAGACCGTCCCCAGGCGCGTCAATTGCGAGATAAGCGAATAAATCCACAACATGCGGCGCGGAATGTCCAATTGTGTATCACGCACAACGCGGTGAAATTCACGGCAGATGAAATCAATGGTCTGGCGATTGAGTCCTGCTCGCTCGCCGTCATCGAAGCCACTGCCGAATTTCATTTCTGAAACGAGTTGCATGATGTCGCGCTGCTGATTGACAAGAGGCTCGCCATTGTTTGCCAGTACTGCGGGGCAGTCCATTCTTGCAAGCACAGACAATTCGTCTGGGGCCGTTGAAATGATGTTCATTGGATAGCCGCGACATGTCAATGCCTTCACATCAAATCCAAACTTCGCATGAATTCGGCAGACTCCATTGTCATCCAGAAACACGCATCCACCATCAGCCTTGCGTTTGAAATAGTAGAATCCGTTGATGGTTTCATAGAAATCCTCTGGATGCGGTTCATCGCCCCAATCCAGTTTTTTCAGCCTTTCAATCTCGTATGGCTCAATGCGTACATTGAAACGCTTGCAGCAGCGACCGCAACGCTGGCATGAATAGTGCTGATTTTTGGAGACTAGGATTTTGTACATTATGGAAGCAATGCAATCTGCGATTTTGCGATTCTGCTAGACTTCATAAACCAGTAGTCGGCAGTCGATGGCACCATTTTTCAATGGGTAGGTTTCAACTGGTTTGAGCCTGATACCTGCGACGCATCGTGGCGAGCCTGCCAGAATGGCGATTCGCCAGCCTTTCAGCCGATGGACGGCATTGAAGAGTTCCTGATAAAGTTGATTGTCCGCATCCAGACGGACGCCGTAGGGCGGATTGCAGACGAGCACGCGGCGGCAACCGTCAGCCTGGAGTTCGCGCAAAGGCATTTTGCGGAATGAAAGTCTTAATCCAGCATTCTGTGCATTGGCATGGGCGGCTTCGAGAGCGGTTTCATCGATGTCAAAACCCGTGATACGGGGCAGATTGGAATTGCGTTCATGACGCAGTTCTCCCTTAAGCGTTTCGAGGGCTTTTTCCGACGCATCGTCAAAATTCGCCCAACGTTGGAAACCAAAGGATTCACGGCGAAGATTCGGGGGAAGGTTCGCCGCCCAGATGGCTGCTTCAATGGGGAGCGTGCCAGAACCGCACATCGGATCAACCAAAGGCGTCTGGCGGTCCCAGCCAGATAGGCGTATGACAGCCGCCGCGAGCGTTTCCTTGAGTGGTGCTTCGCCTCCATGGACGCGATAGCCTCGCTTGAAAAGAGGTTCGCCAGAGAGGTCGAGGTATGCCGTTGCCTTGCCGCGTGCCCAATAGACGAACACGCGGACATCTGGATCTTCCTTGGATACATTTGGACGACTGTGATATGACTGACGTTGCTGGTCCACGATGGCGTCTTTTGCCTTAAGCGCAACAAGGTCGGGGCTGGTGCCCGTGGACTGATGCGTGTAGGCATAGACGGCGAATGTCTGCGCAGGAGTCAGATATGGCGTCCAGTCGATTTCCTTGATGGCATCGTAGAGATGTTCTATTCGGGGGACCTGAAAGCGGCCCATGACTGCCATGACTCGTTGTCCGATATGGGTTTGAAGACAGGCGCGCCAGCCGTCCTCCCATTCTCCGAAAAAGGGTATTCCCCCGTTATTGAGGCGGACATGCTTGAAATTGAGTTCCGATAGTTCATCCCTGAGAACGGCTTCGGTGCCAGGGGCGGCTGTAACATAGAATTCCATAGGTGACAAAAAGTGATAGTGAAATGATTTTCCCAAGTAATCCGTGATGCTTTTTATTCGTCAATCAGTTTGATGTCGTCAACAAACTCTTTTTCCCATGGATAATGGATTGTGAGTTTCTGACCACAGAGTTGGGCGGATTTGGCTGCGTAAATGCCTGGCAGTGTCATGCACAGGCCGTCACGCAGCGAAATCGGGAATTCTGCATCATTGCGGAGCATTGCCTGGAACAGATGATCGAGCAGCGCATAATCGGCGCCACCATGGCCTGCGGCCTTGGGATTGTCCGCATATTCTTTGGGCATCATGCCGACAGGCAGTTCTGTCAGAGTGTCGGCACCATAGAGTTCATCGGAGCGGAAACGGACTACTTCGGGCGTCTTGCCCCGTGAGTCAATCCTTTCAAAATATCCCTTGGTGGCGAAGACCCGATAGGAGTGATGGCCGAAATAGGCTTTGCAACGGCCGTTTCTGAGCAGACGGATCGTGACGCCTGATTCGGTCTGGAACAATGCCGCCTGCATGTCGTCCTTCCCAGATTCTGGGTCGATGTGTTTGCCAGTGCCGACAC
>JAGCTA010000129.1 GCA_017963875.1 Victivallales bacterium
AATTACCTGCTTTGGTATAGAAAGTCTATGGGGATGGGGTGGTTTCCTTCAACGTTTCAGTTTCAGCCTCACATCCGTCTTCGTCTGAAGCATTCGCCCCTAACTCAGACTCTGACTCCAGCGAAACCATTGCGTCCTGGGCCTCCTTTTTCTTATACGGATTCAGGAGATCCGGAATCATCGGGCATTCAAAATGAAATTTCCTGGCAATGGGAATGAGCAACCTGGCGATGTACTGCTCCTGCAACTGGTATTTCAGGTCCTTGCGAATCGCCTCTTCATCGGGCAGTTCATCCATCGCGCGCTTGCTGTAAAGAATCTGTGCAATCCTATACTTGGTTGGCTCCCCCGGCATTGTCGTAGGGAGCGCCTCCAGCACCCGGATATACCGCAGAGAAGTCGGAGTTTCGATCAACGGACTGGTTTCGCCTACCCCGGTGTGGAACGGCTGGTCAAAATTCGCCGCCTCAATCTGGGAACGCGTATATGGTTCGGCACTCAGACCGCCGCGCTCGGCCTCCACGCCATCGGAATGCTCCCTTGCCAGCCGGGCAAACCCCTCGTCCGTATAGAGGTCTTCATTGTTCGCCAAATCCATAAATGCCTGGCGCTCCTGGTCAGCCTGTTTGCCAAAGATATCATGAAGTTGTTTCAACTGAGCTTTCGCCCGTTCGACATACTCTTCAGGGACTTCAACTTTGTCAATCCCTTCCTCAAGCCATTTGTAGATGAGGTACTTGTCGTTTCGGGAAACCTTCAGAGGCGATTGAATGTCGCCACCGTCTGGCAACTCCATGCCAGGATGTTGCATTCGCCACCGCCGGGCAAAATCCTGCCGATCCTCCTCGGTGACGAATGTGTCGTCATACTTCGCCGCCCGCAGAAGCAACTGCTGGCGAACAAGATGATAAAGGGCAAGACGGACGGAACGCTGCTGCGCAGGCGTCAGTCCATTGGTTTTCACCGAGATTTCCACAATTCTCTCATCCTGTGAAGGAATCGCGTTGAGTTGCCTTAAACTCGCCAGCAGCTCATCGCGTGTAAGCACCAGCCCGTCCATCGACAGAGCCACCTCCGAACCACCAAGCTCTACCATGCCTTCCCGACTACATTCCCGGTCCCCCGAAGCTTGTGTTGAGGCCACAACAATCTCTTTTGCCTGGGATGCTTGAGCTGGTTCTGCAGATGGGACTTCCGCATTGTCCAATTCATCCCCCGCCGCCAGGAACATGTTTCCAAGGCAAACTGGCACAAGCAGTCCAGCCAAAGCCTTTTTCGCCAAAATGACAACTCGCTGTCTCATGACTCAATCAATTCAATTTTTTCCAGCTTGTTCCATCAGCCACAACGCAGCTTCTTCCCGATTGGTTACCCCATCGCGATTTGTTGTGATATCCAGGTATTCAGCGGCTTTTTCACGCAAGGCTCCTTGGCTTCCTTCCACGATATCCACCAACGCCGGGACAGCAAGCTTCACATCCACTCCGCTTAGACCGATAAGGAGGTTTTCCAACGCATCCACATCATCGACAGCAAGACATGCCGCAACCCATAGGTCGTAAGTCTCCCGAAGGTTTTCCTCGCTCATGATTTCATCCGCCCCATCGCCGACCAACAATTCGCCGTTTTCCACATCCTCAGATATTTGCACGGCCAAGGTATTCAACACATGCAACATCCCATTGAATGCCTGTTGTGAAATGTCTGGGTCCGAATCTTTCAACAACGGAATCAGCACCTTTCCCGCCTTGGGCGATGAAAGCCAAATCAATGCATCAATGGCGGCCTCCCGACGATTTGTGTCGTCAGACTCGGCCAAAAAAGCCGCCTGTTCAAGAATCCCATCGGCATCATTCTCATCCAGAAAATCCTGAAGTCGTTGAACCTCTGCATCTTTTGAGGCAAGCAATTCGCCACCTGCGTCATTCTCAACGGCATCAACCACGACAGAAGGTGAAGTAGGCTCAGGAGTTCCTATTGGTGCAATCGTTTCACCAATTGGCTCATGAACTCCAAAGGGTTCCTCCTGTTCAACATGCCGATGATGCACTCCCGTAAAGAATGCCACAAGCAAAACGATGACTATGGCGCTTATGAGTAGAAAAACTTTTAGTTTCATGACTTAAAATCCAATGTTGTACATTATTATTAATTTAACACCTGTTAAGCATATTGATCCGTGAATGCAAGAAAAAAGGGAACTATCTTATTAACTCGGATATTGTATTGTTGAGTTGAAGTGAAATTCTCTGAATCCCAAAGTAGCCGCAAAACCGCGAAGGAATTCAGCCCAGATGGAGCAAAATACCCCCAGAGTGACCAACAACCCCAAAAACAATCCTCGCCAGTGGCTAAGAAATCAGTTTTACAGAAAACACAATTAAAATGATTGTGAATTTTTAACGCTACTTATTATAGTCACTAAAAAACATTTTTCAAGTAATCACAATTAAAAAAGTTGTATTTTAGGCTAGCAAGGAAAAGGTGGCAATTCTGCTTGGCAAGTAGTTGAAAAAAGCTTTCTAGGAGGTATTCAAGCCTCAAAGCGGCTATTTTTGTGCCTGTTTGCGACTTTCCAGTCAAGAATCCGTAAGAGACCTGAGCAGCAGATGTGCAAAGGCAGCAACCTCCGTAGAATTGTGGAAGTGCAATCGGGTGCCTTCCTGGGGAACACAGCGAAATCTTAACTCTCGCCAACCCATTGGCTCTCAGGGCTTAGAAAGTCTGCTAGGCATTCACTTGGGAACAATACTTTAGACACCGCCTTACCTGATTTGTTCCGAGAGAACAGATAACTCCCAAGAAGAATGCAGCCTCAATACACTTGCCTTGATTCAGGTAATCCAAGATATAATACGTCTAGACAAATCAACCGTAAAATCCCCCTCTGAAAAGATTTCTCTACCCTGGCACCATACTATTGACTTCTGCAGCAAAATACATAATTTTGGCTTTGCTCCTCAAGAGGGCATCTAACAGACTACCTGATACGGATTCTTGAAATGAAAACAGGAATCTGACTTGGCAAGTGGTTGAAGGGCTTCCCAGGAGGTATTCAAACCGCAAAGTGGGGCGCAGGAGGAATTTAGCCGGGATGAAGCGAATGCCGAAGGCATGAGTGAAACCCTTGGGAAAGACGCTGGATCATCATGCCGTTTGGTCTCGCCGGACCATTTACGTCCAGGCGAGGCCAGACAGCCAGCAACTATTGATTCGCCGCTGGGGCGGTGGTTTCCGATTACCTTGTCCTGAATGTCCCGTGTGTCCCGGATGTCCCGTGTGTCCCGGATGTCCCGTGTGTCCCGGATGTCCCAAAAATCTTTCGGAAACCAGGTAAGTTAAAGTTATCAATCCCATTCTTTCGCCACTACTGAGCGATGATGCCATCGCGTAGCGGGGGGCAATCGCCCACTAAATGTAAGCCGTGCATCGATAGAACCTCAACGACACAGAATGCGTTAGTTGGCACCTAACAGACTAGCGACACCTGGAATCTGAAACCCAATAACGGGGCGAACGGGGGAAACCTGAG
>JAGCTA010000130.1 GCA_017963875.1 Victivallales bacterium
GGCGTTTTTTTCTGGGATCCCGTTCAGGACCGGCTTTTAAAGGACCTTAACCGCAGGGATATTCAGATTCTGATTGATGGAGAGAAATCCGGAAACTCTTCCTATCCGAAAGAATTTGAAGTTGTGTCTCAGAGTTCTGTAGTTGCCATGTGCGAAGATGCTTCAGGGCACTATCTCTATCTCGCAACATCCAACCGCGGAGTATTCAGGAAGAATCTCATAACCAAGGGTTGGGAACATATGCTCACCAGCGGCAACAAGTCTCTAGCCCTGCCCTGGAACAAAATAACCACACTGCGTCTTCTGAATAATGGCACAATAGTGGCCGGTACAGATGGAGAGGGATTATGGGCCATGCCTAAAGGAGATTCCTATTTCAGCATTATTCCACAGCAAGATCCACGGCTTCGGAATAGTAAGATTTCCGGCATAGCGGAAGACGGTAACGGCAAATTGTGGATAGTATCCTCATCCGGTCTTTGGAGAGTGGACAGGGAATCCGGCATTTCTGACCGCCACCCCGTGAAGGCAGAATCCATAATCTATTCTACCGACGGAAAATTATATCTAGGTAGTCGCGATGCGGTGATTTCTGTTTCCCCGCAGTTAATGACAAGTTCATTGCAGTGGCCCAACACAGTGATTCAGGAATTGATAGTTGGTGACAGCACATTGTATGTTCCACCCGGAGGGCGCAAAGTAACCATCTCTTACCCGCAGAACAGTTTTTCCGTTTCTATCGCGGCATTGAGTTTCACAGACCCGACGCAAAATCTATATTCCTGGCGTCTGGAAGGCTTGGATTCCTATTGGTCAACCCCCTCGTCCACATCCACCGCCACTTACACTAAGGTTCGTCCCGGAGACTACGTTTTCCGTGCACGCGGCTCGGAAGATGTGCTCAGAATAACGGTTCGTCCGCCATGGTGGATTGCTCCTTGGGCGATAGCCCTCTACTGTCTCTTAGGAGTCTCAATTTTAACCGCTATTCTACTGTTCTGGCAAAAACGCATCAAACATCGTTACAACGAGATGATGAAAAGGCAGGAAGAAGAAAGGGAAAAAGCCCTATACAAGCAAAGAATCAGATTTTTTATCGGTATTGTCCACGAAATCCGAACTCCTCTCACCCTTATAAGGCTTCAGCATGAAAAGGATGCTCCGGGAAAAAACGATGCCATTACCCGCAACCTTGATTATATGCAGGAGACATTGAACAGAGTCCTGACATACGACAAGAACGCCTCTGGAGATATCCGCATGCTGAAAACAAGGCTAGACATGAGAGATGTGGCAGCGGGGGTCGTCGACACCTTCCGCGAAAGCGCCTCAATGGAAGGCATTTCAATTAATGCTCATGCTGATGATCGTCCCATTCCAGTCAATGCCGACGAAGATATGCTCATAAAGATACTGACGAATCTTTTGTCGAATGCCCTTAAATATACCCGTGATATGATCACAGTTACGGTTACAACAGAGGGCGATGATGCGGTGGTGAGCGTTTCAGACAATGGTCCGGGTGTGAGGGAAGATCAGAAGAAAAAAATATTTGACATGTTCTATACGGCGCCCGATGACAAGGTCGCCGAATCATCGGGAATCGGTGTTGGACTTGCATATGCCCGTCAGCTAGCCCTGGCTCATGATGGAAACCTGTACGTGGAGAACGCCGTCCCCAGAGGGGCGTCATTCGTGCTCAGGGTTCCACTCCTAAAGGAAGCTATTCTGGCTGCGAATGACGCGCCCGCCACGAAACGTTCTAAGCGGGAACGACTTTCCGTGCTTGTAGTTGAAGACAATAGGGAACTTCGGCAAACCATCAATGAAGACCTTTCTCCTTGGTATGATATATTTACCGCACCCAACGGCTCCGCGGCCATGGATATAATTGAGGACAAAGAGGTCGATGTGGTCGTGAGTGATGTCATGATGCCAGTAATGAATGGCTTCGATTTATGCCGAATGATAAAGGGTAATCTGGCATATAGCCATATACCGGTAATACTGCTTACCGCGAAAGTCTCGCTGGATGCGAAATCGGAAGGCATGGAAAGCGGTGCTGACGCTTACGTTGAGAAGCCATTCACGGTGCGTCAACTCCGGGGACAGATAGATAATCTGATACGGCTTAGGGAAGCATTCCGCCGGTCTGTCACTGACGATAATGCCACCGTGGCCAAGGGGCCGGAGGGAGATTTTATCCGCGCAATTAATGAGTCCATTGACAGACAACTCGGAGAAGAGAGTTTCTCCATCGAAGCTCTCGCTTCGGACATGGCCATGTCCAGAACGAATTTCTTCCGTAAATTCAAGGCCCTCACGGGCAATACGCCCAACGATTATCTCAAGAACTATCGACTTTCCCGTGCCGCGGAATTGATTCGCAACGGGGCACGCATCAACGAAGCTGCTGAAACAGTCGGGTTCACGAGTTCATCCTACTTTGCAAAATGCTTCAAAGCACGTTTCGGCGTACTTCCCAAGGATTACAACAAATAGTTTAGCGACGTGCTGTAAACAGTTGAGGGAAATCGGAGGAGATATGATCTATTCTGTGTTTCCTGGCCCAATCTGCAACCTCCTTATCATTCACCAGCCACAAGGTGGTTTCTATCCCCAAAGACTTGGCGGAAGCGACAATTTCGGGATGATTCAAGAATCCGTTCAGATCATACGAAATGCCCTTATATCCCTTTTCTTTTGCCCATTCAGCCATGGGAACTTTCACTCCGCTTGCAAGGAATATGACCTTCGCATAAGGATTATGTGACAGTATTCTGTCGCAGGCCCTTTCGCTGAATGAGGTATACTCTACTATGGATTGCATGCACTCCATCGTCACTGCAGCCATTGCTTTGTCGACCAAAAGCGCCTCTTTTTCAGGAGTCAGTTGCTTCTTTATTTCCATGATTAAGGGAACAGACGGGTATTTCATCGCCTCCGCAAACCATTCTCCAAGGGTAGGCATCCTATGCCCTCCCGGCAGGACAATTTTTCGCGCCACATCGAAGGAAATATCTCTTATATCCTTATCGATACCAGGGACCATCGGCCCGTGAAAAACTACGACACTGTCATCGGACGTGAGTTGCACATCAAATTCCACTGCGTCCACGCCCACTTCCAAAGCGTAATTCAAACTGGCAAGCGTGTTCTCATAAGGCCCGTCAAAGCGACAACCGCGATGTCCCACAACCTTTGGAGCGTAAGGGGTACATGCGGAAACAATGAACAAAACGGCAATAAGACTCTTTCTCATAATTCTGCTATTACTTGTTCAGCTTTTTCGTATCCGTTGGCCGGCGCTTTCCACCAGGCACCAAGGATGATTGCTATCTTTTTCATTGTTTCACGCATTTTTTCTCAAAGCTAAACAGATACTATGTATTCTTTCACTATTTTTTCATTTTTTTTTCAAATGAAAATCATTACCTTTGATGTATGACAAGCGAAGAAAGACATAAAACAATTCTGCATCTGCTTCGAAAAGAAGGCACACTCAGAGTTGAAACGCTGGCCTCCAGGCTAGGAGTCAGCGGCGCCACCCTGAGGACGGATCTTAGGCAACTTGAAGCCGAGCAGGCGGTCCGCCGCGCGAACGGAA
>JAGCTA010000131.1 GCA_017963875.1 Victivallales bacterium
AGAAACAATCAGGCCCGTGGAGTTGTCTGTACCCCACGGGCCTGGATGTGTCTGAATGGTGGAGCACTTGAACGAATTTTTAAATCATTCTCTGACTAGAAAATAGCTTGAACCTCGGTACGCAATATTTCTCTGCTTTATTTGAACGCCATAAAGAATCTCCTGCTGAGCTTTTCGTGCTTGTTTCACTGTAGCAGCCCCCCGCTATTGTTGTCACCTACGGATGTGTGCCGTGGTTGCGGATAAAACCATTTCCAGACGCTGAAAATGCAAAAGAGATGTTTTAAGGTCTGGTTGCGTCCGTAGATGGCAACTTCCTCAATTTTGAAAGAGATATTCTATGGTGTGGTTGCGTCTGTAGGTGACAACATTATTTTTCAATTCTGCATTGGGCAAAAATAGTTTGCAAATAATTAATGCGAGAGTCAAAGCGAGAGTCAAGGCGAGAGTCAAGGCGAGAGTCAAAGAAGGCTTCTTCATGGAAACCTAGCGAATAAGCTTATAAAGTTCTCATTGCACTCACTACCCTGCCATCACAATTCAGTTCCGTATTTTTTTTACGAAATGATTTGAAAACTACGGTTTCGAGACCACATTAAGGCAAAAGCGATAAAGACAGAATCTGCGACGAGGTACGCCATGCTTAAGAAAATTACGGTCAGAAACTACAAATGCTTTGAGGAGCTGACATTCGACCTGTCGGCAGCCGACTATTCCTACAATCCTATTCTTGTAAAGGACGGCATCGTCAACAAGGCGCTCATCTACGGCAAGAACGGCACGGGGAAGACCTCCCTTGGCTTCGCCATCTTCGATCTCGTGCAGCATCTGACAGACAGGCACAGCTTTTCCCCGCAGCGCATGGAATACTATCGCAACTTGAATACGGGAAGAAAGACGGTGTTTTTCCAATACACATTCTCCTTCGATTTCAAGGAGGTCGTGTATGAATATGAGAAGACCGACTCCCAGAATCTTGTATATGAGATGCTGGTGGTTGAAGGCGAAACGCTTCTCGACTACCACTATGGGAAGAATGACAGGCATTTTGTCGCCACCGAACTATGCGGCAATCTGGACATTCCGTTTACAGACAACAAGTTGTCCATCCTGAAATACATCTATCAAAACACGCCAGTGGATTTCTCCCCTGTCTTAACTCGCTTAATGCACTTCTGCGATGGGATGCTCTGGGTTAGGGGGCTTTCAGATGAAAGCGATTACTGCGGACTGACCAATGACCGAACAACGCTTGACCAAATGCTCTTCAATAGTGGTCAATTGCCTGTGTTCAAGGAATTCCTTGCTCGGAATGGTCAGCAATACGAGCTGGGATTCGTGGATGAAGACGGCCAACCCAAACTCTACGCCTATTTCAACCACTGGAAAAGCAAGGCTCTTTTTTCGGCCATAGCCTCATCAGGCACAAAGATGCTTTGTTTGCTTTTTTACTGGATTGCCAAGGGCAAGTCCCAACTCACTTTCCTGTTCATCGACGAGTTCGACGCTTTTTTCCACAATGAAGCCGCAGCGAAAGTTGCAAGGGAACTGAATGCACATCGCGAATTCCAAACGCTTCTGTCCATGCACAATACCTACCTGATGCAAAACCAGTTCACCCGCCCCGACTGCTGCTTCATCCTGACAAAAAAAGACATCAAAAGTCTCAAGAAATCGACGGATCGCGAGCTCCGCGAGGCGCACAACCTTGAGAAGATGTATATCGGCGGTGCCTTTGAGGAATGAGTGTCCAAAAACATCCATCGTCGATGGCAAACATCGGAAGCCTGAGGTGATCAACCGCATGGCCGAAATTTACGGTCTTCGTGAAAATATCAAATTTAGTCCAAAAGGTAAAAACCGTCAAAATGAAACCTGGTCGTCGTTTTTATCAGATTCTTCCCTTTTGGGCAAAAACTGACAAAATACGGCTGTTCCAGCAGCAGTTCTTCAACTGGCATCCAGCCGTTTCGGCTGATACCATGATGGTTTGTTCACATTTGTCGGATATAAGGGAATGGCAACTAATTGCTTGATTAACCCATATATTTGATTTGTCCATAGTGCGTTGTTGTACGTAACGACGGGTATCCCTACTGTTGGCTCCTCTCTTTTTCAGGCAAAGTATTCTGCAAAAGTTATCTTTTAAAAAGAGAGTTTTCTGCTTAAAGTTATCTTTTTAAAAGTGAACTTTGAAACAAGTGCGCACTAGTCAAAGGTAAGAAACTGTCGGAACTGAATGAAGGATCTTTGCAACGCGCCTAACGACGAACATGGTCACTCTTTGTTTTCGTCTGATTTTGGATTTAATCCTAAATTGGACGAATTATCTGAGGCTTTATGCACATGGACGCTGCCAATTATCTGCATGAATCGGCTCATGGGTAGCGTTCCCGCAAATGAGTGCTTCACATAATAGTTACATTTTTGACAAAACGCTTACTTTTGGCACTATTCCTTAAAAAACGCTTACTTTTTAATCCTGGAATATGTGGAATAGAAATAGCGGCATTTGGTCAGCGTCTCTATGCTCCAGCCTTTGCCGAACCTGTTCGTCAATTTTGCGGACAGGTCCTTCAACAATGCCTTGCCATAATCTGCCCTTTCCAGCCCGCCTTGTTCGTCCTCGACAATCATCCTGCCGATTTCGTAGTAGGTATAGACCAGCGCGACATTGGCGACAGAGGCGACTTTGCGCCTCGCCTCTTCAATCAGCTTGATGACACGTTCGGAAAGGGATGGATTATTCTTCGCTGGTTTCATCACTATCCTCCTGGGGCAGGCTTAAAATGGAGACGTCTATTCCGGCCAGTCGGCGACGGGCGTCCAGCCGCCGCCGTCGGAGCAGAACCATCCGCCGTCCATGAAGAGATAGCAGTAGTTCGCCCAGAAGCGGTCGAACGCTTCACGGACAAATAACTTGAGAACCATCTGGAAATGCCGGCCTGTGTTTTTTTGACGGCACGCAATCAGGGAAATCACAAGAAAAACACATTATTTTGAATACTGTTCATTGAATATTATTCATTGAGTGTTATATTATGTCCCGTACCACTCAGGAGGCATGAAATGAAACAAGAGATGACCAATCGAAAGAAAGCGGCGCTTGAGACGCGGAGGCGGCTTCTGGTCGCAGCGCGGAAGATCCTGGAAAAACAAGATTTTGCGGATGTGACGGTGGCCGACATCGCCAAGGAGGCGGGAGTGGCCGTAGGCAGTTTCTACGTCTATTTCAAGCGGAAGGAAGACATCGTGGAGGTTCTTGGGGACTATGACTTCTACAGGCTGGCCGAGATTGTGAACGGGATGACGGGAACGGGCATCCTGGAGCGGCTGGCCTACTACTGCCGCGAGTTCATGAAGGGAATCGAGGAATACGGCATGGAAATCACCCGCCAGTGGATACGCAACAACGTGGCTCCGCAGCGGATGTCCCACCACGATGAGGACATAACCAAATATGCCTTTGACGTCCGCACGGTCAGGTCCATTCTGGACGAGGGCGTGAGGCAGGGGCTTCTGACGGGAGAAACGCCTGTGGACGACTTGGCGCTGTTCATAAACAGCGAACTCTACGGGCTGATGCTTGCCTGGTGCATGTCGGACGGCACGGTTGTCGGCTCCACGCGAACCGATGCCTTTGTCGCGCATGTCCTGTCAAAGACGCTCGAACCATACATCATTCAATAGACGACCATTTCAACCATACCCCAAAGGAGCATTTCATGAACAAACTGGCAAAACTGATTTTAGGAGGTATTCTCATGCTGTCCATGTCATCAATGAACGCCGCCGAGGCGGCAAAAGCCATCGTCATCTACTTTTCGCACACGGGGGAGAACTACTCGGTGGGCGTAATACAGGAGGGCAACACCGCGAAGGTCGCCAAGGAGATTGCACGGCAGACGGGCGCGGCAATCTGGGAGATAAAGGAGGCGGAGCCGTATCCAGTGAAGTACAACGACTGCATAGCCCGCGCCAAGAAGGAACTCCAATCGAAAGCCCGTCCTGCGTTCCAGGGAACAGCGCCCGACCTTGCAGGCATCGACACCATCTACATCGGCTATCCCAACTGGTGGGGCGATGCGCCGATGGTGGTCTATACGTTCCTTGAGAAGGCTAAGGTCGATGGCAAGACCATCCTGCCATTCTGCACACACGAGGGATCGGGGCTTGGAAGCACCGCAAGGAGCATCGCCAGAGCCTTCCCGAAGGCGAAGGTG
>JAGCTA010000132.1 GCA_017963875.1 Victivallales bacterium
CGAAACGCTTGAAAGCCATCTCATGGTTTTCGCCGCCGAGGAATCACGCAAGAACGGAACCGTCGTTTCACTCATCGGCTAAATACGCATTCAGCCGTCACCCTCTGGTATCTCCATGGTCTCGGACTTTGTCCGAGACACAGGACAAGGAGCGACGCAAGACAAGGAGTGGCGCTGCCACTACAAAACATGTCTTGCGTCCCCCCATGGTCATGGGGGGGCTTTTGTATCAGCGCAATTAGATTTCCTGTTCGGCGAATCGTGCGGTGCGCAACTCATCCAATGCGGGGATTTCTTTCTTCAACGCCTCGATTTTTCCTCTTTCGATAAGCAGGAAACAACGGCGTGACAACTCGTTATGCGCCTGACATGTCAGCATGTGGCGAAGTCCAGGGAATCGTTTCAACGCGGCGGCATCCGTCGGATCCTTTGAGAGTTCCTGCGCTGGGGATGAAATCACCCAACTCAATGGCATTGTATAACGGTAGGCACACCAGATGTCAAACCAATGGTCGCCGTCGGTCTTCATTATGGCAGTGATCTTATCGACATAATCCAGGAACCATTGACGCTGGCCGCCCTTGAGCACGACGATGCGCCACGGATCAGGCGCAAAATAGAATGGCGTGATTTCCACGGCGTAAGCACCGTCTTGATCAAAGCAGACGCGTGGCAGATAACCGCTCCACCAGAAATTCTTGAGGTCAAGTTCGCCCATGTCCGAGAAGAAGAAATTGCCAGGCGAATAGATGATCGGGACATTGTCCACCACTTCGATTCCCTGCGGGCAATGGGTATGGATATTCATGACCATCGTCGCCCCTGCCTTGGCAAAAGCGCGATACAGTTTTTTCATGCGGGGTGAAGGAATTGGATTATGCTCATTGCCGCCATGGATAATGACAATCACAATGTCGTATTTCTTCTTTTCCTCTGCAATCTGGAGAATATTGCTCAATTCATCCATGGCATTGGTACCTGCATGGTCTTCCCATGACGTGCCGAACTCTGTCTCGCAGAAATTCAGAATGGAAATCGCATAGCCGTTTTTCTCCAGATGAAGCGGCTTGCGTGCGTCATCTTCGCAAAAACCTGCACCAACAGTCTTGATGCCTGCCGCTTGCAGATAATTGATGGTGCTGATCTCCTCCGATGGCCCATGGTCGCCCGTATGATTGTTTGCCAGCAAGGCGACATCAAACTTGCCTGCCGTCAAAAACGCCTCGCAGCCAGGTGCGACGGACAGGTTCGGACCCGCTTTGGTTATCGGGTTCAGTTTGTCTGTAATCACCGTCTCCCACTGAGCGATTCGTAAATCTGCCTTGTCGAGTGCTGGTTGGATTTCCTTTAGAATTTCTGAGGAATTTCCCGCCAGAATCATCGGCTCGGCTGTCTTCCATGGGCAGATATCTCCTGAAACCGCCACAGAAATCTGTTTGCCCTTGCTTTTCCGCCACTGGTAAATGCCATTCTCGAACATGTGATTTTCCTTGGTTGATGTGTGTTCCAAATATGAATTCATCGATTGGTGGATCAATGCTACACTCAATAATAACCTGAAATCCAAATGATTTCATGCTTGTAATAAAAAAACTTACTTCATGAACATAAAATATCAATTAAAATGGAAAGCATTTATTCAGATGATTTGATTTTCTGAGATTATGGTTCATATTAACTACATCTTGATGCAGTGAGAATTGATTAATGTCTCAAGCAAAATCGTGCGCAGGACCTCTTTGCTGCTTCAGAGAATGAAAACAAGGGCCTATAGCTCAGTGGTTAGAGCTGACGACTCATAATCGTCTGATCGCAGCTTCGAATCCTGCTGGGCCCACCAATAGTTGCCCCGAATTGCAAACGCATTCGGGGATTTTCTTTTGGCTCTGCTAAGCAAAAAAACTATTTTCACGATTCACGAAAATATCGTGATTTTTATTGCGATCCGTAATAATATCGTGATTTTTATCAACAGATTGCAACAACGAAAAAAGCCGTCGGGGATAAATCCAACGGCTTGAACGTCTTAAATTGGTGTGCGACGGCGAACTCGAATCGCCGACCTCTACCGTGTCAAGGTAGCGCTCTAACCAAACTGAGCTAGTCGCACATTTTCTTAGACAACATCCTTACTGTACTTGCAAATACGACAAATGCAAGTTGAAAGAATAGATATTGACCCTTTTTTTGATTTATTTTGACGGAATCCCAATCGACATGCCGTCAAGCCATGTCATTTCTTGCCAGACGACGCTCCCATTAACTCAAGCAACGCTTCTTTCCTCAAGTCAACGGTCTGACCGACCTTGATGCCGCACTTGGCAACCTGCCCCGCATTCAGTTCAATGGCAAACTGCGCAGGGGCACCGCTGGGATATGGAGTCAAGGACATGTCATAGATCTGTTCAGGCTCATTCTCACGCCTCGGACGCTCAACTTCCATCCGATGCACGGCAACGACCTTGCCATTCGCATCTAGAAACAAGATATCCAGCGGAATAAGCGTGTTCTTCATCCAAAACGCCATTGGCTTGGGCTTCTCAAAGACAAAAATCATCCCACCGTCCGACGGCATGGATGTCCTGTTCATCAGCCCAATTTCACGCTGCTTTTCCGTCAACGCCAATTCAAGGCGCATGTAAAGAGAGGAACCTATCTGCAATGGCCAAAAACGAGGGATTTCCTTTGAAATCGCAACCGATTGCAAAAGAAATCCCACTATAAAAACGCAGAGCAAACGCTTCATGCCTTATTTGACCAGATTTTCACGGTCTTTCTTGTATTTCGACTCACGGTTGACCGTATTGTCCTCAACGGTCTTCTTCACGTCCTTCGCGGCATTCTGGACCTGATTGGCGGCATTCTTCATCTTGCTGTCGATTTCGCCCTTGTGATGCGTATAATAGTAATAACCGCCAGCGACCGCTGCAAC
>JAGCTA010000133.1 GCA_017963875.1 Victivallales bacterium
AGTATGCCACCGACCTTCAATATCCGAGGTATTCGACATAGAAAATCATTGGTGACAAGACGCTTGACAACATGCTTGTCCTTTGGCCATGGGTCGGGGCATAGCAGGTGGATGCGGTCAATGCTCTGCGGCGGTAGTTGAAATGACACCAATTCCAGACTCGACGCACGCAGACACCGTGCATTGTCAAGATGACGTTTTTCGATCTTTCTATTCAAACGGCGCAGACGACCAAGCATCACATCTGATGCCAACACTAGACGCTCAGGATAACGCTCCGCCAAAGCCAGAGTATATGCCCCCTTCCCACACCCCATGTCAAGTTCGACGATTCCAGAGGAGCCAGTCGGCAGTTCATACGTCTCCCACGTATTGGTCAAAATGGTAATCATTTTTTACAGTCCGTCAACAAATTCCTTCATACGTGATAACGCAACTTCGATTTCCTCCATGCTGGTGGCATAACAACAGCGTACAAATCCTTCGCCGCTTTCCCCAAAAGCATTCCCTGGAATGACCGCCACATGCTTCTCCTGAAGAAGACGACGCGAAAACTCGTATGACGTCAATCCCGTTGAGCGGATACATGGAAATGTGTAAAATGCGCCTCGCGGCTGAAAACATGTCAATCCCATGTCATTCAGGCGGCTTACCATCACATTGCGCCTTTCCTCATACTCCAGACGCATGTCCTCACGAGATTTTTCCCCATTCTGCAACGCTTCCAATGCAGCCGCCTGTGCAAGACTTGGCGCACTCAGCATCGAATACTGGTGGATTTTCATCATCGCCTCAATCACATCAGGCATTCCACAGGCATAGCCAAGCCTGAATCCCGTCATTGCGTATGCTTTGCTCATTCCGTTCAGAAGTACAGTCCGCTCCTTCATGCCTGGCAAAGCCGCTATGCTTTCACACCTGGGGACATAACTCAACTCCTCGTAAATCTCGTCGCTAATTACCAGCAAGTCGTGCTTAATGGCAAATTCCGCCAGACGACGCTTGTCCTCTAATGTCAGCCCCGCGCCTGTCGGATTATTGGGATAGTTGAGAAGCAATACCCGTGTTTTCGAGGTCAATTTTGCCTCCAAATCCTCTGGCTGGACGACAAAATCCTTTTCCAGACGCGTCGGCACAGGCACAGGAACCGCGTATGCCATCCGAACAGACGGCGCATAAGATACATACCCTGGCTCAGGATACAATACCTCGTCTCCTGGATTGAGAACCGCACGCAAAAGAATATCCAGTCCCTCGCTTACCCCTACAGTGACAATGCACTCGCTTGTGGGATCATATTCGCCCCCGAAACGCTCCTTGACATATCTGCAAATGACCTTGCGCAAACGCAAATCCCCCATATTGGAGGTATAATGCGTAAAACCCTGGTTAAGAGCATATATTGCCGATTCTCGGATATGCCATGGAGTCACGAAATCAGGTTCGCCGATTCCTAGCGATATCACATCATCCATTTGATTGACTAGTTCAAAGAAATCACGAATCCCGCTGCGTGGCAAAGAGGCAATATGCCCTGCCACCCATTGCCTAGGGCACAATTTTGAGTCGCTCATATTTTTCTCCCGCATTCAACTGAATGCCTGCTTCCTTGTATTTTTTCAACATGAAATACGTGGCCGTGGATTTTACCCCTGGTTGGCAAGCGAGTTTGCCAGATACAAAGGAAGCCACTTCCTGAAGGGAATTCCCTATGACTTCAAGACGAAGGTCATATCGCCCTGATACCAAATAGACAGAACGGACTTCTGGAAACTTGCCGATGCGTTCCGCCAGTGTATCATATCCTGTATCCCGTTCAGGCTGAACCTCAACCTCAATGATGGCACGGACTTCACCCTCCGTCGCCTCATCACTGACCACAGCCGCATATCCAACGATGATTCTTTCCTTTTCCAATTCAGCAATCAGTTCTTCAACCTTTGCCTCTGAAGTGGATAGACGTTCCGCTAATTCCTTCGTAGCCATGCGGGCATTGCGTGAAAGCAATGCCACTATCCTCTTTTTCATGTCCGATGATTCCATGAATCTTCCTTTGTTTTTTGTTTCAATATCGACTTCCTACTGCTGCGGTACTGGCACCTTGAGAATCTGACCTGCGCGAATGATATCATTTTTAAGGCCATTGACCTGCCGAAGCGTCTGAACGGATATGCCTGCACTGTTGGCAATGCTGCTCAATGTGTCCCCAGGCTCCACTTTGACTTCCTTGTAACTGCCGCTCAACACAGCCTTCGGTGGCTGATGGGAAGCATTCGCCGCCTTGACGGCGATTTTCTCCACTCGGCTGATTTCAGCAACCATGATCTGGCGAAGGCTGTCGAGAGCCTGCTGGGTCGCCTGTTGGTTTTCCTGCTGCAACTTGTCGATTGTCTGGGCGAATTCCTGACGAAGCCTGGCTTCCTCTTTGACATGCCGCTGCTCCATTGCCTGAAGCCTCCGCTCATACATGGCGATGGTTTCCTGAAGTTCGCGAATCAGCGTTTCCGTCCTCGAACGCTCCGCTTCCAGTGCCTCAATTCGCGCAACCAATAATTTGAAATCCTCCTGAATCACCCGCATATCCGCCAGAACATGCGCCATGTCGCGCTTATAGGATGGAACATCCACATATTGCGGTGCGGCAGGGCGCGGCTGCGCATTCTGACGAACTGGAGGTGCCAGATATTGACCTGACAATGACATGCCCATTCCAACAAGAACTATTGACAACACGATGTTCCTTTTCATATTCACAACACTTCCTCCTTTTCCTTTGATTCTATTCCTTTTTCCCTTTTTTCAGATGATTTTTGTTGCATCTTCTGGATTTCTATTTATTATATCCCATAAACGGGATTCTTAAAGATATTCAACGCGTCAAACCAATGAAATTCGTTAAAACATCACATCAAAAAAACAATATTCTTGAAACGACACTGGCAAATGTCTTCAACTTGTTGAACGACTCCAATAAACAGTCATCCAAACCAAGTGACATGACTTCCAGCAGAATCGAACAGAATATTCTCTTTACAATAAAACGACATCAGGCTTCCATCAATTGGTTAATTGACAAAATTGCAACAGGAAAAGTTCGCCCTAGAACAAGAAAAGTCCTATGGTGGGCACTCGCGGAACTCCTCTTTCTTGATGGTGCCGCGTTACACGCCGTTGTGGACACGGCAACACACTTCGTCAAGACACACCACGCACTTCAGGAAGCGTCATTTGTCAATGCCATCCTCAGACGTATTTCCGATGCCATTGTTACTGGCACGGATGTATTCGCCAAAGCCCCTGAAATCATCCGCCTTGAGATGCCATCCAACTTATGGGATCGCTGGCTCTCTTCCATGGGAGCAAAACAGGCTCGCGAAATCGCCCAAACCATTCTTTCGCCTTCACCCATTGTTTTCCGTTATTGTTCATGGCCACCCTCTGATAAACCATTGCCCAAGTTCCTTGAACCAATGGAGGCTCCCGACTGGATGCCTGATGCACAATTGTTTACCTCAAGTCATACACCAGATGATCTCGGAAAATTCATGGTGGAAAATCCTCAGATATATATCCAGGATCCCGCGACTCTTCTCGCACCAGCCATGCTCGCTCCAATTCCAGGAGAGACCATTGCAGACCTATGCGCCGCTCCAGGCGGAAAATCACGGATCATCGCCGAAAGCCTCCATGACACAGGAATTCTTCTCTGTCAAGACAAGTCAGAGGATAAAATCCAACGACTAAAATCCAATCTCGTCCACTTCAACTGCGTCAGAATCCAAACAGGAGATGCAACGCGTCCCGACATCCCTCCCAAAAGCCTAGATGCAGTCATTCTTGACGTCCCCTGCACGAACACTGGAGTCCTGCGTAGAAAACCAGATGCGAAATGGTCCTTTGACAATGCAAAACTCAACGAACTGGTGGACATCCAACGGAATATCCTGGAAGCCGCCCTCCCGCTCCTAAAACCTAAAGGACGTATCGTTTATTCGACTTGCTCATTGGAACCAGAGGAAAACTCCCTGCAAATCCAAGCCTTCCTGAGCAGACACCCCGATGTCAGTCTCGTCAAGGAAAGACAACTCTTCCCAGAACCGACTCATGACGGGGCGTATTCTGCTCTTATGACCATTTGATGTTTTTTCTTTTGTTTCACTTACAACATAATTTATTGCAAATCAATGATTTCACCTGTTATCTGCAATGTCGGTCCACTGGAACTTCGGTG
>JAGCTA010000001.1 GCA_017963875.1 Victivallales bacterium
CATTTTGCGTTCCTTTGCTTGGATTGTTTTTGTCAGCCCGCGACGGCGCTCGCCGCCGCGACGCCTTTTAACAAGCCCCCTGTTTGTCCTTTATCCAGTCGATTCTTCGACATTCTTCGGATTATCGCGGAAATAAGGTTGATTGCCTCCTGGATGTTCAGTGGAAGCGTCGATTTTGCCATGGTTGTCCTCCGTTTAGTTATGTTGCATTGCCTCGGGGACCGCCTGGCGGTCCTTCCCGTCGCGTGGACGGGAGACTGATGGATATGTGTTTCTGTGTCGCGAACCTCCTTGGAATGTCGGTTGATTCCGCCCGGCGACTGGATTATCCGCAATGATGCGCTTTTGGTAATGCGCATTGCGGAATCCAGTCAACAATGGAGCAAAATACGATGGATGAATCAGTTCAGGCGAAAGTAGGCGGACGGGTGCGGGTTCGGAGCGGCCAGTATGTCATCACCGCCATCGTCGTCGAGAATTGCGGCGACGCATGGATGGTGCGGAATCCGAAGAGCGGGCGTGTGTTCAAGGTGCGGCGCATCATCGAGGCGCTTGCCGACGGCGAGGCTTCACCCGCGACGATTCCTGCATCCGTGGGCGTGCCGCAGATGGAACGCCCTGCGCGGGAGTTGCCGAAGCGGCTTTCGCTCGTGGACGCGGCTTTCGAGGTGCTCAAGGAGGAGGGGCGTCCGATGAACGCCGCCGATATGGCGAGGATCGCAGTCGAGCGAGGCCTTTGGGCGGCGCACAGCGGCAAGACTCCTGCCCAGACCCTCTACGCCCGCATCTTCGAGGAGATGCGCCATGCGAGAAGCCCCCGTTTCAGGAAGGCATCTATGCGCGGCCTCTTTGAACTGGCATAAAGATTTTGACCTTGAAAGCGGACGGACACCGCAAACCAACTTTGCTTACCCCCTAGACTCCTTCCGAGGCCATATCTGGAAAGTGCCCTGCGGAGAACCCACCCCGGGGGGCCATTTAGGCATTATTTCTGGCGTGTAAAGCGGACGCGGACAGTACCGCTACGCCTCCGATACCCCCCGACTCCTTCCGCCCGCCTATCTGGAAAGTGCCCTGGGGAGAACCCACCCCGGGGGGCTTGGGGACATTCCAGACCGCCCCGAATATGCCTTGCGAAGCTCTTCCCAAAGACGCACAATGGCCGAAATACTGAACGAATTGCATACTCCTTAATCATGCGGCAGTTGAATTATGGTTCAATGCATTTTGACATTTTGACGTCAAAACGACACCTATCCTCCAAATCACCTCAAAACACTCTATTTAAACCATAGCACATACAATCTCTGTCAAAGTGTCAAAGCAGTATGTACATTTATGTCTCAATAGGCTGTTTCGAGATTGGCAAGGATTTTTGTCGGCTTTGACGCCTATGTGTCAAACTCCTGTCAAAGCACGCGGGGATTGTCAAATTGCTTTGACGTTCAAGGCGACTTTGACGCATTGCGACAGTTGCATGCAGTGGCATCCTCCAGCCATTCCGGGGGGCAGTTTACAACACGGTAGGCCTCCTCGCCTTCTTTGTGCTCTGCGATTCCCCTCTGGCATAGTTCATCAAGGGCCTCCCTGCGCTCTTTACCGTTGCTATGCCGAATTCCCGACTGTGAGAGGCGGCTGACGGTCACCCATCCGTCCGCACCCTGGATTCTTTGAAGTTTGCGGCAGACACGTTCAAGGAGATGTTCGCGGAATCTTACACGGCTGTCAATGTCCGTGTCCTCGATTCCAAGCAGAAGTTTCTCAGCGCTTGCGAAAAACCATTTCACAAGCACCTCGGCTCGCGACCAGTCCTCGGGACCGAGAACCGTCCGTTCCGTCTGTGTCGCAGGATCGTCCGTCAGCGAGAGCGCAAAGGCGAAACGCGGGTAGTACTCGTTTGAAAGCCTCTTCCAGCAGAAGTCGATTTCATCGGGAGCTCCTTTCTCGAACATCTCCCAAAGATGCCTGGAGTACCCCTTCTCCACGTTGATTTCGCCGAACTTCCGGCAGAATGCATCCAGCAGCACATGCATGCTGTCAAGTGTTCCGCGCAAGTCGATGATGTTCGGCTGGCAATGGGACGACGGCATTCTGGCATACAGGAAACGACCTAGGAAACCGTTGGCGAGATCCTGCCTGTCGGCGATTCTCCTGAGCGTCTCAGGCTGCACCGAAGCGATAATGTTCGGGTAGCAGTAATCAGCGCTCCGGGAACCGCCCTTAGCCGTCTTCTGCGAGAAATTCTGCTTGAAGAAACCTTTGTTGAACGCACTTGTCAGGAACGGCACGGCGTTGTGCTGCCAGCATCTCTTGTCCAGCCATGGCTGGAGTTCTGGGATGGACAATATGCCATTCGGAGTCTGGATGAGCGCATCGGCGATGCCCTCGGCAGACCCTGCGTCGCCGATGTACCAGCCGTATTCCATTGCCAGATGGTCGAGCAATCCGCCGATGTCCTTTCCGCTTGACGAGGGGGCGACCAGCATGGAGTAGAAGTTGCAGCCCTGCCCGCCGCCAGTGTTGATGCGGTTCAGTGCCAGCAGTGCGCCATGTCCAGTGCGTCCCGACACATTGCCCTTGATGCGTTCCGCCTCCATTGCCGCAGGCGAGGCGTCAAGCGGACGGCTCAACGCCCCTCCGCAGATCACAAGGGCCTTGGCAATGCCGACCGCGATGGGGAGCGGTGGATCTGCGACGCTTGTGAAGCAGTTGCAGAGACGCCCGAACAGAGTGCCCTCAAGCGCATCCGCAACATCGCCGTCTGTCACGGCCCTCCATGGTCGTGACAGTGCGGGTGGCTCATTGGCAATTACGGCATTACCGCATTGGATGTCGTCCTTTCTCCTTTGAACATTGGCTACCAGCGCACCGAAGTCGATGCACGATGGTTCCTCCGTTCTGCCGAAACCCATCCTTGCCAGCGAGGCAACGGCGGTCTTGACATCACCTCCGTGCTCCAGCAGCGTATAGACATCGAACATGTCATAGTTCTTGTCTATTTCGAACGGAGCAGCGTTGCTGGAGAAGATGTGGAATACCCCGTTGTTTAGTGTCGCGCCGTGCCTGTCCTTCACTGGTTGCTCTGGCCGTCGCCAGTATTCCTCGCCCTTGCCGTCCGTTCGCAGCAACACCCATCCCGCCTTCTCCAGATATTGTCGAATGTTGCCCCTCTGCTTGAAATCATCGATTGGAGAAAGAGTCCAGCTGTCTTTTCCTGTGGATGCCGAGAACGATGACTTCTCCAAAGAAACTGCTGTCCCGTCTTCCTTTGCACATTCGTCAAGTTCACTTGCCATAGACAGCAGACACTTTCGTTCGTCCGCTGATATGACGGGCAGATCGCACCAGTCGCCCTGGTGCAGGACATACCCCTGGCTCGGTGCGCACAGGATGACATTGCCTTCAGCGCGAGTCTCAATGAGGGTGGTTGTCCTCTCGTCGCGTTTCCCACGTGCCAGTTTGTCGCCATTCTTCACTTCCTCTTTGCATCGGTATGCGACGTGATATCCACCAGACTGGCTGCGTTCCACGACCAGCCTGTCGTACAATCCTTGCGGCACCGCCGATTTCCACTTGTCGAAAAGCTCGCCGTGATTGTCGAAATCGATGACCTCGAGATTGCCCGATATCGCACCGCATACGATGCAGACCGCGTCAGGCTTGTAGCGCTCCCATTCGTTCCTTATCTGCCTCTCCGAGTTCCTGTAGCTCATGTTGCATTTCCAGTTGTTCGCCAGAGGGCGCTTCTCCTTCCGCGATGCTGCAAGCACGGACAGGCCAGCCTGTCCGTATGCCACGGCACACTCGACAGGAACAAGATACCCTGTTCCTGACGAGTCATTATCAGTTGTAGTCTGAGTATTTTGGGTCATTTGAATCCCCTTGGTAGTTGAGGCGCTGGGGCATAGCCCTGCGCCGTGTTCCGGCTGGCTCGCCGCCAGCCACGAAATCTCCGCGTGTGTTCCTATGTCATGTCTTCATTGTTCTTTCCTCCTGTTGTTTTTTCTCTTTTGCCAAGGCAGTTGTCTGGCAACTGCCTTTAAATGGTTTTCCATCATCCATAGCTTTCAAGTTTTTGGGGGAAGTGGAAAGTGGTTTCAGACCTTTTTCCTGAAAAACTGTCTTGCACCATCATTTTCGCCATCTATGCTTTCAAGCTTCCCAGAGCAATGTTCGATGGATTTCGTGAAAAAAGTCCATTTTCCGCTGAGAAAAGTCATTGTTCTCAATCTTCTTCCATCATAGCTTTCAAGTTTTTCCGCCTTTTCGTCGAAAGAAAAGACAAAAAAAATTTTTTATCGTCGGAATCCATCCTTCAACCGTTGGCATTCGTCAAAATCGACAAAATGTACGGGTATCCTGACGCCATTTCTAGAATCATCAACTGTCATTTATGTATTAAATAGTTTGCGGTATTTCGTTCTCCCCCTAGAAAAGATTTTTCCTTGCCTATTTCAAAATTCCTTTGTCACTTATGTATTAAATTAAAAAAGCCAAAGTGTCGAAAGCAATTACTAATTTTTCTGTCGGCAGGTGCATTTTTCCCAAAAAACTCCTTTCCCCTATGCATAAGGGGGATGGCTATGACGATGGCCAAAAAACTTGTTTTCCCACTCAAGAAAGCAATGCAGTGACTTTGGTACCGCCGCCATTTACCAATCGCCCGTCGATGATGTATATAATAAAATCGAGGCAAAAGGAAGAGAACTTCTCGAAAAAAGTCGAAAACTTGTGTTTGCCATTTGAAAAATTCGTAAGTAGAATTATTTTTACTTACGAATAAAATAAATGACAATTGGGTTTACTGACATGAAAGAGGCAATTGAGCAATACATAGGAAAGGCACTTGGGCAGTCATTGCAGCTGACACCTTTGCCCGTGGACAAAGATTTGCCGATGTTCTACAGCAGCCAGTACGAGTTTTTCTCGGGAACGCTGTCCAATGTGGACTGCGTGTTCTGCGTCGAGAGGGACAACATGCGCACCACGCCGTTGAACATCCGCAAGCGTCTTGCCTTCCTGACAGGCCATTTCCATCGGGAAGTGGTCTATTGCGCAGGGCGTCTTGAATTCCATGCCACGCAGAAGATGATGGGATACGGCATTCCCTTCATCGTGCCTGACAAGGGGCTTTTCCTGCCGTTTCTGGCGGTCGCGCTGAAAGCGTCGCTGCGTCGTCGGCTGATTGCTAGGGAGGATTTCAGCACCTACGCACAGCTTGTCGTGCTGGGAGTGCTTCTTCACAAGTTGCCGTCATCGCCTTCCATCCGCGAGGTGGAGCAGGCCTTTAACTGTTCGCATCCAAGTGCGGTCAATGCCCTCCAGGAACTGGAGCAGTTTGACTTGGGGAAAAAGCAAAAAAGGCAGGGGACGGCTGAGCAGGAGTTCTGCTTCAACCAAAGCGGAAGGGCGCTCTGGGATGCCTGCCAGGACTATCTTGTGAATCCGTGCAAGCGGAATGTCGGTGTGGTTGAAATGCCAACGGGGTTGCATTCAGTCAAGGCGGGCGCGAATGCGCTTGCCGAACGCACCATGCTTGGCGAGGCTCTGCCGGAGACATACGCAGTAAGCCTCACTGCATTCAGAAAGGGGAAGTACGAGATCATTCCGCCAGCCGAGGCCGACATCGTTCTGCAATTGTGGAGATACCGCCCTGATGTCCTGGGCGACAGCGTGATAGACCCTTTGTCGCTGGCTCTTTCATTGAGGGGTGAAACTGACGAGCGTGTCCAGATGGCAATTGATGAAATGCTGGAGGAGTTGCAATGGTAATCGGTCTGGAGAGATTCAAGGCGCATTTCGCGGGGCTTGAGGATTCCTATATTCTTATCGGCGGGAGCGCGTGCGATGTCAATCTGAATGCCCTTGGCGGAGCATTCCGCGTGACCAAGGACCTGGATATCGTCCTTTGCGTCGAGGCAAGGACAAACGAGTTTGCCCGCGCATTCTGGCGTTTCGTCAGAGAGGGAGGATACGCCATCGCCCAGCGAAGTTCGGATGACGGTAAGGGACGGAAACTGTTCTATCGCTTCCAAAATCCAAGCGAGGTCGACTATCCAAAAATGCTGGAGTTGCTTTCGCGCAGACCTGAATGGCTGGAATTGCCTGACGACATCCATGTGACGCCTATTCCGCTTTCATACGACATTTCCAGCCTGTCGGCCATTCTTCTTGATGACGACTACTACAATTTCATATTGGGCTATCGGACGATTATCGACGGCATCTCCCTCATCACGCCACCCGCGCTTGTCGTCTTGAAGGCAAAGGCCTGGATGAATCTCTC
>JAGCTA010000017.1 GCA_017963875.1 Victivallales bacterium
TCAGTCAGTTTCCAGCAAAGCAAGACGTTGGCGGCGGGCGAAAGCGGTATCTGCATCACCAACGACGACCGTCTGGCGTTGCGCATCTATCGCGCGAAACACATCGGCTATCCACCCGCCAGCCAGCAGGGGCAGGCGGCGACTTCGCCAGACGAGGACCTGATTTGCCATAACTACCGCGGTCTTGCAATCCCCGCGCGCATCCTTCTCGACCAGTTGCCTGGGCTGGACGCACTGCTGGAGCGCTATGCCAATTTCTACAAGGTCTTCAGTGACATGGTCGCTGACATCGATGGCTTCAAACTGCAGAAACCAGGCCGTCTTGCAACGCGCCAAGGCTATTATTCGTTGGGCATGGTCTTCAGCGAAGATGTCTGGGGGAAGGTCTCCTGCCAGCGTCTGATTGATGCGTTTCGAGCCGAGGGCGCGGGCATGGGGCAGACATACGGCCCCGTCTATTCTCATGTTCTGTTCAACATGAAACCGACGGACTACCGAAATGACGGCTGCCAGAATGTGGAGATGCTGAAGCGCTTTGGTTATCGCGTCAGCCATCAGGCCATGTACCATCTGGAGAATGCCGAGGTTTTTTCAACTATTCTGCATAAACTTGCGGCTAATATCAAGGAATTGGAGGATTTGGCATGACAAACACCGCATCTGCTTCTAAACGTCCTGAAATCACCTGGTCATTGATGCATCCCACACCGCTGGATGCGCAGTACATGCGCCGTGTGCTCGCCGCCGCTGCGGAATATCCAGTTGACAGTTTTGAAATCTGCGCGCAATGCCATACGCTGCTGGGAGGAATGGATGGTCTGATTCTCTATGAAGACTATCCTGCCGTGTCACAGCAACTTGACAAACAGGGCATCTTGGACAACCGCGAGAATTTCAGGCAGATTCTGTCGCTGGCGCATTCGGCTGGCAAGCCTGTTTACTACTGGCACCGCGAGGTCATTGTCCCCAAGGGGCTTGTGGATGTCATGCCTGAACTTCTTGATTCAAACGGCGAGTTCAATCTGCTTGGAGATGCCTACGAAAAGTTGCTTCGCTACAAACTGCGCAGCACCTTCGAGGCTTTGCCTGAACTGGATGGTCTGGTGCTTACATTGACTGAGGCGGACTATTCGGCCATCCACAATTCCACGCCCGATGTGTATCCTCCTGAAAAGGTCGTTCAGCATGTCTCCGAGATTTTCGCGGATGAACTCCGCTCGCGTGGAAAACGTTTCATACTGCGCTCATTCGGCTCTATTGCGGAGGATTATGACCAGATTCTTGCAGGTGCGGCTCTTGCAGCCAAAAACTACAGTTTTGAAATCGAGACGAAAATCACTCCATACGACTTCGATCCATTTCTGCCGCTCAATCCTTTCCTCAAAAAGCAGGCGGGGGCGACATTGGGGGCGGAGTGCGATTGCGTTGGAGAATTCATGGGCGCAGGCAATTTCCCGCTGGAGCATATCGACAACATCGTCGGATATGTCAGGGCGGGGCAGGCCGCAGGTGTCGATAGGTGGACAATCCGCATTGACAGAATCGGCAACAGCGCTATTGACATCAGCCAGCAGAATCTTTTCGCTTACATGACGGCAATCTGCGATACGACCGCCACAGCGCAGTCGATTCGAGAACAGTGGAAAAACGAGCATTATCCTCAGGAATGCCGCGAGCAACTCGCCGAACTTGACAGGCTCAGTTATGAAGCGGCGATTCGTACCTATTTCATTGATGGACAGGTTGTTTTCCATGGCAATTATTCGATGAAATACCTGAAGGCGGGATTTGTCTTCGCGTTATTCCAGCCAGAGGGCGGTTCGCTTGAAATGGGGAAGGGGGTCTGGTCAATTGTCACGGAACGAAAGGCTCCAGGCAGAAAACGCATCTTGCAGGAAAAGGACGAGGCTGTGGAACTCGCCGACCGTGGCTATGAATTGGCGCTGTCGCTTGGCGATGCCGCAGGATTCCGTCTGCGGCTATGGGACAATGCGCGGCGCGTCACACGTTCCATTCGAGAACTCTGCCGTTGCATCTGCGCGTATTTCGACGACATGGAAGCAGGTGATGCAGAGGCCCGTAGCCTGAAGGCGACGATTGCGTCTGCACGTGAGGAATTGAATCGTTTGAGTGGACATGATATCAATACGCACAAGCGTTCTGTTCTTAACGGTTTGGAGCACAGGCACAAGGAAATCAACAGGACGCTTGAGGAAATCTGCATGGAGCCAATTGCGGCTATTCTTCAGGAACTACCTGAAGAATTCCAGGCGGAGTGGGCGGCACGCCAGCAGTTCATGCCAGGCGCAATCGACTGTGTCATTACGGGCGCGTTGACGTGTGATTACCGTATTGGACGCTATATGCACGCATCTCATGCCGCCATTTACAATGGCCGTCCCTCGCGCTGGGCGGGGAATCAGGTATTCCCCAACGGCTTCTTCGACCTGAAGATGAAGCCTGGGAAAACGTTGCACGTCTTTGGAGCGCCTGAAGAGGCTTCAGAGTTCATGTTGACCTGCAACGGTGTCAGGCAGCAATGCAAGTTCAACGACGCAGGCGAGTTCACGATGGCATTGCTCAAAGCCGCCTCAGTGGAATTGCGTTTCGAGAAAGCCCCAGGCAGCGGCTACCCGCGGTTCTTTGCCGTGGTGGTTCGCTGATGGCGTGATGGATGATCTTAAGTAACGTTACTATCTGATTCAGTTCCCCTTGTGGGATTCCGACCACTTGAGGGCCTGAGTTAAAAGGAAAAAGTGTATGAAGATACTGCTTCATTATCTGAATGAAGTAAATCAATGAAACGAAAACTGTTTTGCCAGATTTCGCCATTGTGCTATGACATCTCCGTCTGGAAGGGATGCATGATGCGACGTCTGCGAGACTGTCTTGGCCAGGAACACTTTTGCAGGGAAAAGTCTCGTGAACTATTGCCTGTTGTCATCTACAGACATAAGTCGCTGATTCTTCGCCGCCTGGGAAACGTGGACATGAGGCTTCAGGAGAACAAGGCCGTCAATCTCTCACTGGCCGCCCCGCATATTGACGGTGTATTGATTCGGCCAGGGGAGACTTTTTCTTTGTGGCGGCTTGTCGGCAGGACGTGCGCGAGTCATGGGTACAGGGAAGGGCTGATGATCAAGCAGGGAGTGCCTTCACAGGGGATTGGCGGGGGACTTTGCCAATTGAGCAATCTCATCCACTGGCTCGTCTTGCATTCTCCATTGGAAATCACGGAAAGGCATCATCACGATGGCTTCGACTTGTTTCCAGATTTCGGGCGGCAAGTCCCTTTCGGCGTAGGCACAAGCATCAGTTACAATTATCTGGACTATCGATTCAAGAACACTACAGAGCAGACATATCAACTTCTCATCAAGGTCGAGGGCGAACATCTTTGCGGTGAATTGCGGGCGGAAAAACTGCTGGATGTGAAATACCATATTCAGGCAAAGGGGGAGAATTTCGTCCAGGAAGGAGAAGTCTGGTATCGTGTGGGGGAAGTCTGGAGAAATTGCATCGACAAGGCGTCTGGACAACAATTATTCGAAGAACTGCTCCAGAGA
>JAGCTA010000134.1 GCA_017963875.1 Victivallales bacterium
ACGATGGCGTCCTGCTGGGCGAGTTTAAGGCTTTCTATGGCAGCATGGAGTTTTTTGCGCTGTTCCCTCAATGCGTGTTTTGAACCGCTTGTCTGGTTCTGCATGAGTTGTTCCCGTGTCGCCTGTTCAAGTTTTGCAAGTATGGCGTCCGTCTTGTTTTGCGCGACTGCTGTATCGTACTGCAATTCATGATTTGAGATGAACCACTGGCTTGCCAACTGCTGGATTGAGTTCTGGAAATCCTCCTGCATTTTCGAGCGGAGTGCTTCGATGTTTTCATCTGCATGTTGTGTCAGACGAGTGTGTTCATTTTTCAGTTGTTCGATTTCCTTTTCCGCATTTTGCAGTTGTTTTGTCAGTTCTTTCAGTTTTGCCTCGCGTTCGCGCTTGTCATCTGCTGTTTTCTTTTCCTGTTCAGACTTGCCCCTTTTGTATTCACGTTCAAGGAGTTGCTTGAGTTCATCATCTGACGGCGCATTGTCAGGAGACTGCAGTTCATTCTTGCCAGAGGAGAATACGTCGAAGAGGGACAGGATAATCTGGCAGTATTGGAGATGCGAATTATCGGGATAGTGGGTGTAGCCAAGCCATGCGGATGGCGTCTTCATGAGCCGTCTCGCCAATCTGAACTGCCACGTATCCTTTTGGAACATCGCCAGAGCTAGAATGACGATACCAGGGGTTTCGGCGGATTCGATGATGCTTCTCCAGTCGTCAAGCAGGGTATCTTCCTTCAGATTGGATAGAATTTCATGGACGAGCGAGATGGAATCAGAGTCCTCGGCAACTGCGGTTGCGAGTTGGAAACCACCGTCCTTGAGTTTGGAGAGGTTTCTGAAAAGATAATCTTTTCGGACAAGAAGCGTTTTTTCGTTCAACTGGAAACCGCCTGCGGTCAGCAGATGAAGGATGCCTGAATACGATGCTTTCGAGCGCAGTTCACGGCAGAATTTCGCCTTGTTGAGTTTATCGAATATCCAGTTGTATGCCTGTTGGCAAAGTGCAGGACTGTTGTTTGACATGATGAATCCTTGTATGTGGTAGTGAACACAATAATATACCATCAAGTGCCGTAAAAGCGAAAAAATATCTTGAAATGTTTCTTGGGCATTCTATATTATAATATTGTTTGCGCGTGCGAACAAAACGCGATGTTTTATTTTTGAACGTGGAAAAAACGATGCGCCTTTTTTTCTGTATTTTGACAATGCTCTTTTTGTTGGGATGCCACAAGCCAGTGCCCCAGTCCCGATATATTCCAGGCGGAGCCGCTGCCGTCCATACACCAGAGACGGATTGTGTTCGCAGAAATCTCGGGGAATATCCAGCGATTGCGCCCTCCCGCCCCATTCGTGCCTTGTTGCTTGAGGGGAATGGAAAGGACATCAGCAGGTTGCCAGAGGTCGCCTTTGGCGCTGGGAATCTCCCAAATGACGTCGATACGGTGGTGTTGCTGATGGAAGGTGATGTCAAGGCCAGCAGGTCATCATCGCATATTCCGAATGAAGACGCCATTCACACGGCTCTGGGGGAAGTCTCGTTGCCGACATCATTGGTGAAACGGATTTGCGACGAATTGAAGTGCACGGGGCGTCGTTCATTGAACCACCAGGAAGCGCAGCAGGTCGGCGACGTGTGCCTTGCCATGAAACTGAAATACGGAACGGTCTCGGTTTTGCCGCTGATACTCAATGGCCGAGGATTGGGAAAACTGCTGGCTGGGGCTTTGATGAAGGAGATGTTCGATGGGCGCACCATACTGTTCGCGTTGCTGCCGCCAGGGTACATGGAAAGAAAACCTGAATGGCGAAAGAACATGGCGAGCGTCGTCAATGACGGATGGAAGGGGCAGAGCGTTCCGTTGACGGCGTTGGCCACGTTGGAACTGGGGCGCCAACTCGAATTGACGCCATTTGAATTGACACGCAAGCCATTTAACGGAACAACGCAGGTCGCTGAAAGGAAACGCGAGTTTGATTTGCTTGCGCTGCTGGAGTCCAGGAAGACGGCGGGAATCATGAAATATGGCCGCGAACGCTCAAAAGACGTTGCTCCAGAGGATGTTGTCAAAGACGTGTCATCAATTCGAGACCTGATTTCAGGGGATTATCAAGAGCAGTTCATCAACGATGTCGAGGAAAAAGTCCTCCTGTCCGTTGCGAGGGCGGCTTTGACGCGAGCCGTTGGCGGCAATCCGATGGAGACTGCCGAACTTCCGCAATATACGAAACGCTTTCTGGAACCGCTGGGGTGCACGGTCAGCATCATTGTCGATGGCAAGGTGTATAACTCAAAATACGCCTTTGGGACAGGGCTGCCGCTATTGAGGAACATGCTTGTCCTGTGCGGAAAACTGGTGAAGGACACGGACCATCCCCTGGACATGGATACGCTGGACAAGGCGGTCATCGAGGTCGGGGTGTTTTCAAAGCCGTTCACTCTGTGCTTCAAGACGTTGGAACAATTGTATGCACAGTTGCGCAAGGGGCGTCATGGCGTGGTGTTGACGGTGGACGGCAAGTCATCA
>JAGCTA010000018.1 GCA_017963875.1 Victivallales bacterium
GCCGTCGGTCTACGCTATTTTGTCAAAAGCGAGAACGCCTGGCATGATGTCCTCGACATACCGTCTCCAAACAGTCAGGCTGTCCGCATCGGCGGCTTGGCGCTCCCTCAGGCGGAATTCTTCCATGGCAACCGTGGTCCCATCTGCACTGCAGAAGAAGGCCGCGATTCATTGCGCCTAGTGCTCGCCACCATCGTCTCCTCCGTCGAAGGCCGCCGCGTTCGTCCTGACGACCCAGCCATCGACAAACTGCCACCGCCTCGCCCGCGCTGCTAAACGGCCTCGAAGAAATCGAACTTTACCTTATATTTTATTTTTAATACATTCACCCACACAAACACACCATTTACCACCAATGAAAAAGAAACCGAACCTTCTGCTTATCGGCATCGACTCCCTCCTCTCAAAGCACATGAGCTGCTATGGCTATTTCCGCCATACGACACCTTACATGGACAAGTTCGCCGAGGGCGGCACGCTCTTCGAGAACTACTTCTCACCGCATGTCCCGACGACGCCAGGCTACGCCTCCATGTTCACTGGCCTTGACTGCTTCGGCGACAACACCGTCGCACTGCGCCACAAGGGCCTCGTACTGGGCAAGACCCTCGCCGAAATACTTAACGAAAACGGTTATGAAACCACCTGCATCGGCTTCCGTGGAAATGCGGCCGCCCGCGGCTTCAAAAACTACCTTGATTTCGCGAACTGGAGCGCAGGCGATGACGGACGTGCGCACAAGGCGGAAAACCTGAACGCAGCCGCCCTCCCCGAACTCCGCAGACTCGCCGCACAGGACAAACCGTGGTTCCTCTTCCTCCGCCACATGGACCCGCATACCCCGTACCTGCCGCCAAAACCGTTCGATCGTCTCTTCTATGAAGGCAACGAATACGACCCGAAGAACAAGTCCATGGATCCCGTCTTCAATTTCAAGCCATTCTGCGATTACTTCAAGGACTGGATGCCCACTGGCCCCAAAGGCGAACTCCTCACGGACAAGGACTATGTCATCGCGCAGTACGATGGTGCCGTCTGCTACATGGATACTTGCATCAAAAACATCTTCACGACGCTGTCCACGCTGGGACTCGACGACAACACGGTCGTCGTCATCACCTCCGACCATGGCGAGACGCTGTATGACCACGACTGCTACTTCGACCACCACTCCATCAACGACAACACGCTTTGCGTGCCGCTGATCATCAAATACCCAGGCGTCGTCCCCGCTGGCCTGCGCATCAAGGGCTGGGGCCGCCACCAAGACCTCGTCCCCACGCTCAAGGAAATCATGGGTTTCCAGACAAAGGAGAAGTTCGACGGCGAATCCCTCATGCCGCTCGTCCGTGGCGAAAAGGCCTCCACATGCTCTGAATTCTACATCAGCGAATGCACATGGATGCGCAAGCATGGCTGGCGCACGCCGCAGTGGAAACTCATCCGCGCCCTTGAGCCAGACTTCCATTTCAAGCCTGAAGTCGAACTGTTTGACCTCATCAACGATCCAGAGGAAAACATCAATGTCGCCGAGCAGAACCCCGACATCGTCAAAACGCTGACCGCACGCATGAATGCGTTCATCGCCAAGCGCGAAAAACAGACTGGCCGCCCCAACCCGATGTTCCATCAGGAATACTGGCACGGTTGCATGAACGTCGGCCCGTACTTCAAGTCATCACAGGAAGCCTACGACACCATGCACATCGGCAGCGCACGGCAGGCGGCAAGCCTCCAGTCCAAGACAGACGCAGCAAAGAAAGACGCGGAAGACAAGAAAACTGCCGCAAAGAAGCCAGCGGCCAAAGTACCTGTGAAGCCAGCGACCAAAGCACCCGCTAAACCCGCAGCGAAGGCACCCGCGAAGAAAGCCACTTCTAAAGGCAAGAAATAACTGATTCCCCCATGTGCCAGGTAGCCTATCTACCTGGCACAACGTTTTTTATTCAATCACCCCAGGAGCCAACCCTCATGAAAAGAATCGCATTTCTAATGCTCATGGCCTGCATGGCTTTCTGTGCAGAGAATATCCTGCTCAATCCGAATTTCAGTGAACTCAACCCGCAGAAGACCGCACCGCTCTACTGGTCGAACGCGTCCAAAGGCGGTGTATTCAAATCCACATCTGACGGCGTCGTACTCTCCAATCCGACGGTTGGCGAGCACTCGACGTTCACGCAACAACTCAAGGAACGCATTGAAATTGGCATACCCTATACCCTCTCCGCGAAAATCAAGGCGGAAAGCGAGACCGAAGCGATGCTCTACGTCGAATATACCATCAAGGACCCTGCGACAGGCAAGACCAAATGGAACTCCTTCGGAGCAAGCAAATTCAAAGTCTTCCCCAACTGGATTGACCGCGCGATTCCACTCAACGTCCCCGTCAAGCCAGAGAGCATCTACCTTGCGGTCCGCAGTTGTGAAGGCATCCCCGTGACCTTCAAGGACCTCTCGCTCGCGATGGCCCCATGCCGAAAGGCGATGGGCGGCTACTGGAACCTCGACAATCAGGTCGAAATCGTCGAAGACGGCGTCATGGTCACCAATGGCAAGCCCGCGAACCTCATGAAAATCCCCGTCGAACCAGGCAAGACGTATCTATTGAGTTACATGGCGCAGGGCATCGGCGAAACTGGCAACGACTATCCTTTCCACGAAATAATCGTCCAGGCAAAGCCCTACGGCATCACTGGCGGATACTTCTTCAACGACGTTCGCAATGTTCCCATGCCGAAAATGCAGAAACTGGTCATCCCTGCAAATGCGACATACAAGACGATTGATTTCGTCTTCACGGGAAACACCAAGGGCAAAATCCACTTCTATGACTTCAAGTTCGGCGAATTCGTCCCCGACCCGAAGGATTCATGGCGCTTCTTCATTGACAAGCCCTGCTATCGCGACACCATCTATGAATCCCACGACGATGGCGTCATCGCAGGCTCCATCGACGCATCCGCGCCAGCCGCCAAGGCAGTCGTCTCCTTCATGGAACAGCCTGAAATCACCGTTGAACTCGCCAACGGCAAGGGCACCTTCGAGTTCCCAGCCAAGTCGCTCAAATACGGCAAATACCCCATTTCCTGCAAATTGCTTGACGCCGCAGGCAAAGAACTCAAGGCATTCACGCGCACCATCACCAAGGTTCCGCGCGCCAAGAACGAAGTCATCGGATCGCCTAGCCGCTACTTCCTTTTAAACGGCAAGCCATTCTTCCCCGTCACGCAATGGACCATGGTGTTCATTGATGATGATGCCGCGCTCTACCAGAGCGTCAAGAATGGCATCAATACGGTCTTCCTGGGCATCGGCACCGACAATGCAAAGACAAAGAAAACCCTCGACCGCTTTGAGAAGTTCGGCATGAAGGCAATCATCGTCTCCAGTTGCTGTGCCACGATGTCTCCAAAGGAGCATGAAGACTTCCGCAAGAAACTTGAAAAGAAACTGCCGCCAGACCTCCGCCAGCACCCCGCCATCTTCGCCTATTTCATGACGGACGAACCGCTCTGGGGCGGCCGCCCGTCCGCGCCGCTCGCGGCGACATTCGAAATCCTCAAGGACTTCGATCCCTACCACCCTGTCTGGATCAATGCAGCCCCACGCAATGAGGTCGAGGACCTCATCCCGTATGGCGAATGCTGCGACATCTTCGGCGTCGATATCTACCCCGTCCCCTACCCGAACTCGCATTCAGGCATCGACGACAAGGGGCTCACAAGCGTCGGAAAATATACGCGCAGGATGCTTGACACGACCTTCTGGCGCAAGGCGAACTGGATGGCACATCAGGGCTTTGCATGGGCCGCGCTTCGTAAGGGCTCACCGATCGAAAGCCACATCTATCCGACGGACACGCAACAGCGCTTCATGGCGTATGACACGATGCTCAACGGTTGCACAGGCTACGGTCTCTGGGGCACTCACCGCATCTACACGGTCTCGTTCTACGACACCATCCACAAGGTCACCCGCGAACTCCACGCGATGTCTGGCCTCTATACACAGGGCAAACAGGAAGCCGACATCAACACAGGCAACGCCGATGTTCGCGTCGTGCCATTCACATACACTAAGCCATCGACCTTTGACTTCTGGCCCTTCAAGAACAAGACTTCACATTATTTCGCCGTCATGAACATGGTTGACAAGGACTCGACGGTGACATTTGACACAGGGCTTGACACCGAAATCTTCACCAACTACGAAGCGAAAGACTACGTTGTCGCGGCCAACGGCAAGATCACGCTCAGCCTGAAGCCATACGAAGTCGTGTTCTTCGGTGACTCTCCACTGCCAGAGCCAGCCTATAAACTCCCAGAACCAAACAAGGAGTTTGACGCCCTCGTCAATCCAATTGCGGACTACAATGCCAAATACCTTAAGGAACAGGCGTCCATCGTCTTCTACAAAGGCAGCGCCAACTGGATTTGGAATTCAGAGAACAAGAACATCTCCGCCTGCCGCACGCTCGTCAAACGCGAGTTCGATGTCACGGACACCAAGCAGAAGGCGATGCTCTGCGTCGCAGCCGACGATTTCTCCACCGTCTATTTCAACGGCAAACTTCTTGGCAAGACAGAGAACTGGAACGTGATGTTCCAGTTTGACCTCACAGGCAAACTCCAGTCTGGCAAGAACACCATCATCATCGATGCCGAAGACGCGGGCTCACTGCCCTGCGGCGTACTCGCCGAACTGCAACTCGAGGGCAAGCCCGCCATCGTCACCGACAAGTCCTGGCTCGGAAAGCCTATAGGCAGCGAAGATGCCTTTGATCCGAATGCCACCGACGGCTTCAAGCCAGTCATCGTTCTCACGCCATACGGCGGCGGAGCCTGGGGCACCAACGTTGGATTCAAAAAGTAAGTTTTGCCATGTTTCGCCATGGACATGAGACTTCGCGTCTCGCGTCTCGCGTCTCATGTCAAATAAAAAAACTCCATAAAGACTTCCCTATTTTCAACATCATGAAACTTCCAGTCAGAGTTGCCGTCATCGGCTGCGGTCCCATCGGGAACCGCCATGCCGACCTTCACAAAGAAAACCCCATGGCCGATCTTGTCGCCGTCTGCGACTTGCGCAAGGACCGTTGCGACGCCACGGCCAAGCGGCTCGGTGTCCCTGGCTTCTACAGCGTGCCAGACATGCTGGCGGCAATGAAGCCCGATGTCGTCTCAGTCGCCACTGGCGGTGTGGAATATGGCTCGGACCATTATTTGCCGACGATTCAGGCACTGGAAGCGGGCTGCCACGTTCTCTGCGAAAAGCCCATCTGCAATACCATTCCCGAGGCCGAGAAGATGGTCGAATGCGCACGGAAGAACAACCGTTGCTTCGCCATCGACCTCAACCACCGCTTTACAGAAGCGGCCCGCATTGCAAAAAAATGGGTTGACGACGGACTCATTGGACAGCAACTCTTCATCAACATGTCCATGTGGATCAAGAACCCAAACGAAAGTTCGCCGTTATATATTTTCAAGGCACTCAACCCGCACTCAATTGACGTCATGCGGCATTTCGGCGGCGACGTCGCCGCCGTGCAGTGTTTTGCCATGAAAGCCGAAGGGCGCAGCATCTGGACGACTCTCAGCATGAATGTCCAGTTCACATCTGGTGCCGTCGGGCATCTTTCCGCCAGTTACGACATCATGCGTGGTCATCCGATGGAACGCTGCGAGGTCGCAGGCTTGAAAGGACGCCTCGTCCTGGAAGACATGTGGCGCGAGGCAACACTCTACCCTGCTGGCAATCCGATCAAGCAGGTCTATACCAACCCTGTTTTCGGCGGACACAGGGATTTTGTCGATACATTCCGCAACCGCCTTGCCGACTTCA
>JAGCTA010000135.1 GCA_017963875.1 Victivallales bacterium
CGCATAGCCGCCGACCTTGATGTCGGGGAAGCATTTCTTCAGATGGTTTGCGGTGACGCGATATAGTTCAAAATAATCTTCGCGCGTTCCGCTCCACATTGGCGGATTCTCTGGCTCGTTCCAGATTTCCCAATATTCGATGCCGAGGTGAAGCCCATTCGCCCAGCCTTCGTTGTAATGGCGGACAACCATTTCGCAGATATGAGCCCATTTGGCGTAGTCTTTCGGCGGGGCAATGTGATAGGCTTTGATGCGGAAGTTGTTCTCGATAGTGATGCCCAGACGGTAGAAAATCTTCGTCCCAGATGCCGTCAGACTCTTGAAATAGACGTCTGTGAAGGCGAAATCATACGAGGCGGGATCGTCAGGATCGGCGTCAAAATCAGGAAAGATATTGGGGATGTCGACGAAATGTGCGCCGCCGAATGCGCCTGCGGGGTCGTGGAGGCGGCAGTATGGGATTCCTGCGTTTACGAATTCAGGCAAAGCCTCGCCTTGGTAGTTGATTCGTGAATTGTTGACTCCGTGAAGCGGTTTCATGGGGCCGCAATCGGAATTGAAATTGATGGCAATGGTGTTGTTCATGGTCAATCCTTGTGGTTTTGAACGTCTATTGTGTCGATTCTATGCAACTTTTCCATCGACACAAGCGAAAAAACAATGTAATGCTGTATATTATACAATGAAACAATGTTTTCTCAATCTGCACAAGGATAAAATTATCGCAGGAACATCCATGAAAATCACCTTTGAACATGTCAACAAGTATTTTGGTGACGTCCATGCGCTGGAAGACATCAATTTGACCATAGAGGACGGCGAACTGTTTTTCTTGCTCGGGCCGTCTGGATGCGGCAAGACGACGTTGCTCCGCTGTCTGGGCGGTTTTGAGCAGCCCACATCTGGCCGTGTCATTCTTGGGGACAAGGATGTGGCTGGCTTGCCGCCAAACAAGCGCAATACGACCATGGTGTTCCAGGGGTATGCGTTGTTTCCGCATTTGACCGTCAAGGAGAATGTCGCTTTTGGCCTTGAGATGAGGAATGTCCCGAAAGATGAACTGAATCGTCGTGTCATGGAAGCCCTTGAGCGGGTTCAAATCAGCCAATATGGCGACCGCAAGCCGAATGAACTGTCTGGTGGGCAGCAACAGCGTGTAGCGTTAGCGAGGACATTGGTGGTTGAGCCAGGGTGTTTGCTGTTGGATGAGCCATTGGCGAATCTTGATGCCAAGTTGCGGCGTGACATGCGCTTGGAAATCCGCCGAATCTGCAAGGAATGCGGTTTGACGGGATTGTATGTCACCCATGACCGACAGGAAGCACTCAGCATGGCAGACAGAATTGCCGTGCTGAAGGACGGGCGGATTCGCCAGGTCGGAGCGCCTCGCGAAATCTACCGCCGCCCCGCTGATGCTTTTATCGCGAATTTTATCGGCGAGACGAATTTCCTGGAGGGGACGGTCAAGACCGTGGCGGATGACGGTTCCGAAATTGAGACGACGGCGGGCGTTCTCCATAGCAGCGGAAAATCTTTCAAGGTTGGCGATAAAATATTGCTGTCATTGCGTCCAGAGGCACTGACGCCCAGCGGTGAAGGCACAAATTTGTTGGATGTGGTCGTCCGCCAGACGGCGTACCTCGGCGAGATATCCGATGAAATTGGCGCATTGAGCGATGGGCAGCAACTGAAGTATTTTGAAATGAACCCATCGCATGAGGTCAAACCTGGGGACAAAGTCATCCTGTCCATTCGTCCAGAGGATGTTGTCATGCTACCATATTCGGAGGAAAGGTAGTTTATTACGCCTTTTGATTTTTATTGAGGTCCTTGCGGTCGCAACGGTACATCTGCCAGGCGTTCCAGAGATTGTGCCAAAGAATATAGAAAATTGGGCCGAGTGCGACGAGCGGTCCAGCGAACTGCAACGCGAGATACATGGTAAATGTCGTGTTCTTTTGCCCAAGCAATTGGCTGCATTCGTGTTTGTATTCGCCTCTGGAAAGAAAACCGCCGATGACGAAGTTCAGGACACAAAGGCAAAATGAGATGCCAATAGTCCAAAGAACAGTGCTTCCTGATACTTCAGGATGCTCAATGAAATAGTTTCGCGCGACGGAAGCAAGGCAGAACAATGTCAGTGACCATAGTGAGAAGGACAGCGGCTTTAATTTCTTGGATTTTTCGTGGATGACAGGCCAAATCTTCCTGGAAAGCAATGCGAGGGAAAAGGGCAGGGCGATGACGAACAACAGCGTCTGGGCAACGCTCCAGATGAAGTCAACCGTGAACTCACCAGTCGTCAGTGGCATAAGTCCAAGCAACGCAAGTGAAATGCCGATGTTGGTGACGGCAAACCCCGTGAGAGCGAAGCCCAGGCTGCCATGCAAAAATGACACGACGACTGGTGCAGCCGTCGCCGTTGGCGTGATGCCGACAAAGAATGCGACACGTGCGATGTCTGGCTGGTCTGGCAGCAAGAAACGAAAGAGGCAGAAGGGGACAATGCCCATGAGAATATTGACTGTGAGAAGACGCCAATGTTCGATACGTGGCTTCATCTCCCTGAATTCCAGTTGAAGGCAGGAGATGAACATCATGACAATCAGCGTCCAGCGGACAAGATTGATTGGCGGCTTGTTCAGAACGTGTGCCTGAGGAAACAGTATTCCCAATGAAAAGGGAATGAAAATCATGGCAGGGCGTATGAATGTCTTCCACATGGCTTTATTTGACAGGATGATGATATGAAAAACTCCCGTCCGAACATTCACGTTCGGCGGGAGCATTGATTGAAACCATAGTCAGCAGATGATTATGCTTCGGCAGTGCGAGCCGAATCCAGCATTGCC
>JAGCTA010000136.1 GCA_017963875.1 Victivallales bacterium
AACGGCTGGCAGAGGAAAAGGCGAGAAAAGAAGCGGAAAAGAAACGGCTGGCAGAGGAAAAGGCAAAGAAGGAAGAAGAGGAAGCACGGCTGGCAGAGGAAGCGCGGCAGGCGGAAGAGGCAAGGAAGAAAGCCGCTGCTGAGGCTGAAGAGGCGCGGTTGGCAGCGGAAAGGGCGGCTGCGGAGGAATCTTTCCTCCAGAAAGAAGTCGCTGGAATTCCTATGCCGATTATTATGGTGATTGCAGGCTTGATAATTATCGGATGTATTGTGATGACCATTGTGCTATACCGCAAGCACAAGCAAGAGGAGGATTCATTTGCCAAGTTCTTCGAGGGTAAAGGAAAGTTGCAGAAGGACTTCTGGAGTCAGGCGGAGGCCGACCCAGACCATTTCAAGTATGTTGCATACATGTTCCCAGACTTGGAGAGTGCCACGAAGGCATTGGCGCGTCTGTCGTATATGCGCAGCGATTCAGGAGGCAATCTCCGCTGTTCCCGCCAGTTGAATTATGGCGTCTATCCCCATCTCAATGGCGCGGTATGCTTTGTTGGCGGTGTCAAGTTCAGTTATGCATTGTGGCGCGAAGCCTCGGCGGTGCTTCCTGAACTGCCAGGGGCGCAATATTTCAAGGTATCTACGGAACCAATCGTCCAACTTGATATTCCCGACCTCTCTAAACTGTCTGAAGACAAGCATATCCATATTGAATCGTTGGGTGTTGAGGATGTCGAAGGCGAAAACGGCGAATTCAACCGTTTGTACAAATACCGTGCGGATACAAAGGAACAGGCGATGGACTTCTTGGAAAACTTCAATATTCAGGAAGCAGGTATCGTTGTTCACATCGAAACGCCAGAAGGTATCCTTGGCAAGGACGAAAATGGTGTCTTTACGTTGGATAATGTCGCTCATGAATCCGCTGGCGAAAAAGAAGTCGTCGCGGACGCCGCCACGCCAGTCGCCAATGCGGCCACACCTGTTGCGGATGCCGCCACGCCAGTTTCGGATGCAACAACGGAAGATAAGGCATCTGAATCGGCTGAGTCAAGCGATGGTGGAGAGCCGCCGAAGAAAAAACTCAAGCCGCCGAAAATGGATTCATAAAAGCAGGTGGCTGTTTTCACTATTGTTTGGAGCGGCATAACGGCAGTGTAGATTATTCTGAACTGCCGTTATGTGCCTGTTGCTATTATTATTTCATGACCTCAAAATCGAATCTAGCCTCAAGAGGAACAGAGCATCATGACAATCAATGCCAAATCCATTCAGTCTCATTTCAGCCTTCAGAATGTGCAGTCCAACGCATACGCGCTGAATGCCATTGAACGCACATGTTCATACGATGATTTCGAACGTTCCAGCCGCTTCTGCGAAGAGGCGTTAAAGGCTGCAGGGTTTTCCCATGTTGAACGCATTGCCCATGCGGCGGATGGCGTGTCTGCCACGTATGACTGCATCATGCCGCAGGCGTGGAATCTGGATAAGGGAAAACGCTCGTTTCTTGAAATAGTGGACGAAAAGTTGTCTGCTGAGGAAAGGCTGCTGGCAGACAGTGCCGCCAATCCGCTTCACGCCACTGTCTGGAGTGCGCCAACTCCCCAAGGGGGGTTGACTGCCGAACTGATCGATTTCTCTGCACTGAAGCCAGGCCATTACGAGGCAGCCAGAGGCAAATGGGTGCTTTATGCCCCTCATTCTGAGTATTCTTCAACCTCTCCCGCTTCGCTGCTGTGGGGACTGTACCATAATTTGACCGAGGCAGGAATCGCAGGGCTGGTGACCAGCGACATGCTCTGCGCTGAACTCATGCCCAATGAATTGAACTGGCAGAATGGCATCGGCTATACAGGATGGTATCTGACCAAGGGAGAAAAGAGGGTGCCCGCGTTTGCCATTACGCCGTTGGCAACGTGGAGACTTCAGAAATTGCTGGCCAGAGGGAAGGTCATACTGCACGGAGAGTTGAATTGCAGTAACTATGACGGACAGATTTATACGGTCACGGGGTCATTCCAGGCGAGAGCAAGGAAGAAATCGCATTGATGGCGCATCTATACGAACCATTCGTCAATGATGACGCGGCTGGATTCGCCCATTTGTGCGAATTTGGCAGGCAATTGGTTGAGCGTGGAGTCAAACTGAAAAGGACGCTGCGTGTCGTTTTCTCCATGGAACTATACGGCATGGCAGCCTATCTGAAGACACACAGCAAAAACATCATTCTTGCGGCAAATTTCGATGGTATTCCGCATCCAGAGGATCCCAAAACGATTATCGTGCGCCGTACGCCTTTCAACAAGTCTCATTTCAGCGACTGGCTGATTTGGGATCTGCTGAAGAAACGTCTTCCGCTGCTGACCCTTGAGCAAGAATATGCCTCCTATTCTGACGATACTTTCACCAATGATCCAGATTTTGGTCAGAACGGCATACCGACGTTCTGGCTGCACAGCCACTGCAACAAGTCTCATCATAGCACGGGCATCCTCTTCGACGCTGACTGGGGGGCCGCAAAATGCCAACTGCCCGTCTTCGCGGAAATCCTTGAAACGTTGCTTTGCGTTGACAAACTGCCGAACTATGCGCATCGTGCGGCAAGGGAACTTCGTGCGGCGGCACAGGCAATTTTGGCAGACAAGAGGCTCAGTATCTTCGAGAAGAAAATGTGGCTTCAGGCCGAATATATCCGTCAGAGACAACGGCTTGAATCTGTCCGCGATTATACGGGTCAGCCAGTGGCCATCGAGCCGTTGCAGACAACTTGGAAACGGTTTTCCGCCAAAGCGGAGGCTTTGCCTTCACAGAGGCTGACGCCATCGGAGAAAACCGCGCTAAAAGTGATTGTGACTCGTGGAAAACTCGGCTATCCTTTCTCGCTTGCAGCAGTGCCGCTTCAGGAGCGTCATCCCGTTTTCATTCCGCATGTCCTGTGGGCGCTTTTCGACGGGAAGCGAAATCTGCTGGAATGCGTCCGAATGGCCGATGCCGAACGCAATGCAATCACCTCTCCGAAAAAACTGGTGAAGATTATCAGCGAACTTCAATGGCTGGCTGGCTACGGCTATCTTAAGATTGAAGTTTCAGAGAAGTAAGTGGTGTGTCTCAAATCGGACCACCTTATTCTTAAAGTAGCGTTTTTGTAAAATGCAAAGGGAACTCCTTGCGATTTCATACCGCTAAAAATGGTAGGAGAATCCAAGGCGGAATACGTTTTCTGTGTAATCCTTTTCTTTCCTGTATTTATACCGAAGGTTATTCATTTCATAGCCAGTGAAAACGGAACATTTTGAAGTCAAATCGTATGTCAATCTGCATTTGTAACTGTATTCCGTCACATCCCTGGTGTTTTTGTTTTTTTCATCCTTGTTTTCGATGCCGAATGTATTGTCCAGTGAAAAACGCGAGGTAAATTCCCATACCCAGATAAAGAAATTGTCCCATTCGTATCTACAACCGCGATTGGTGTCGTATGTGTCGTCGTTTTGAAAGACGGATCGAACGATAAAATGCGTTTTATCAGTTGGCGCGTATGACATTCGGAATGAATATTCTTTCACGAATTCGCCTGAGTTATCTGAATCTTTGGATCTTCCTTCATAGTCGATACGTGTCAGACCTGCTTGCAACGTGGCATTTACTCTTGCAGTAATCATGTAGTTTGCGAAAGAGAAAATGCCGATTTTGGTCGAGTCGTCACGCCTTTTGTCATTGATATATTCAGTTTCAGTATGTTCGAATCTGATACCAGTCCTGATTCGATGAGTTAATTTATAATATGGGGAGACGCTAAACCCATATCTTTGCCTAGAGTAGTCTTTATAATCTTTGTCATCATATTTGAGGTTATGATAGTAAAGTGTTGTCGTGAACCCTATCCGATGAAGTCCGATAAGGTCATAGACAATATTACCTCTGTAGTATGTTCTTCGAACATATTCTGAATCAAAGTCGTCCCACTTTTCCTTACTGCTGCTACTGTTCAAGGAAACCATGACCCTGTCATACGTTGTAATGTGGAATGTTTCCGAACCGATGATTTTTGGATTGAGGCTCCATTCAAGTCCGTCTTGGGAACTCTCGGGTTCTTCTGTCAGATAGGTGTATTCAACCTTTCCCTCAACACCGTACATCAGGTTGCTGAATGTCCGCATCCAGTTTGCCGTCAATCCAGTGACAAATTCAAATGCGTCTTTCTTGTCAGGCGAGGAATTGATATTGTCACGGTACATCGCCTCTTGGGAGACAGAGAACTTGATCGTGTTCGGAATTACACCAGAAACAGAATCAAAATAGTCGTCCAGTGAACTTGCATGAACAGTTTCCAAGCATACGATGATAATCACAAGGAAACCAATAATATCTTTAAGATGTCTGCTCATGAGTTTACTTATATTGTGCAACTGTCAAATCAGGTCGAATCGATTAATAAAAAATCCGTGAAACGGGGTTTCACGGATTTTTTATTTGCTAACCTAGCCTACTGAAAGCCATTTATGTGGCTGACAGAAATTAGAGATCGGTGCTCGTTGAGGAAGCACTGACTGGCTTGTAGTCATCGTCAGCAGCGTAGTTCGGAACAGTACCTTCCTTGATAACGCAACGATAACTGCCATCGGCTGCGGTGTAGGCCTTGCCACCAGCATCGGACATAACGTCCAAAGAATAGGAAGCAACCTTGTCGCGGTCAGATGAAGAAACAGCGGCTTTGGAGGTGAAGACCTGCTGCAAAGCGAGGGTGAAACGGCTGATCAGCCTGTCATTGGGGCATTCAGCGATTTGCGAAATAAGATCGGCAAGATCTGACTGAGAATCGTAGCGTTCCAAGATGGCCAGACGCAACTGCGTGGTGGTCATTTTCGCAAATTTCTTCATTTCTGGGGTGTCATCTTCATACTTGTAGGCCATGAGGCTGGCGGTCAGGCAGATGAAACTAACGAGGCAAACAAACATCTTTTTCATTTTTTGAGACTCCTTTCTTGTTTTCACAACAATAGAACTATTAAATTTAAAAAAAACAAACTTATTGAAAACGATTAGGACATTAATTTACCACGATATTTTGTTTTGTCAAGTCATTAAAGGCTTTTTTTGTTTTTTTCTGCCGTTTTTTTGTCTTGTAAACTGAAAAAAAGATCCCTAGACATAGACTCTTATGAATATTGGAGAGAAAAACGGGATTTATATCCTTGAGTTCCTTGGCAGTAATTTCTGGCAGACCACCCATCACCCATGGCCCTTCTAGGCAACCCAAGTATATCCCCGAAAAATCATCAGAAATCTTTTCACCACGTGGATACTCTAGGAACAAGACGCAGGAGCCAGAAAATGCCGTCTTGTTTTTTGGGGAAAACAAAAACTATTGTTTGGAATCAAAGAGTTTTTGGAAATAAGTGCATATATATAGTATATTAAGATTCTATATTAAGATTTTCAGCATATGTTCGTGAACAGGG
>JAGCTA010000019.1 GCA_017963875.1 Victivallales bacterium
ACCTGGGGTTACTGATATTTGACCCCTTCTGGGGCTTTCACAGTCGCCTTGCCCTGTACAATTACCTACCCTCATGGGAAATAGAATTTTTACAAATCATAATATAGCATGTCCGAGACTATTTGCGAAAAGAAAAAGAAAAATGGCAAAAACACTTTGGAAAATTGTTTTCACAAGTCTTGAAAAAAAGTCTGAAATAACTATTATTTAGAAAAAAAGTGTCTCTGGATATTAGTTTATACTAGAAATATTGAAAAATGCCTATGAGGTAGTTCGTATGAAGAAGATTGTCTTGCAAGTTCCAGATGGCGTGAGCGACCAGACCGATACGATTCAGCAGGCACTTGACGGGGGCGATGTGATGCTGGTTCTACCAGCGGGAGTATATCCCGTGTCGCGCAATCTGAAAGTGTTTTCAGATACGAAAATCGTGGCGGATAGCCATGCCGTCATCTACCGAAATGGCGGTAGTGCCGTGAACATCGATGATTGTCTGCTTTCTAATGCGCATGAGTTCACAGATGGCGAAGGCGATGAGAATATCGAGATCGAAGGCGGCATCTGGAATCTGAACAATGCGGAAAACAAACGTGGAGAGAATCCGCAGGATGGCAAGTCATTCGGAGGTCTCCTGTTTCGTTTCACGCACGTGAAATATCTGACTATTAGAGACATGACGCTTGCCAACGCTGAGACATATTTTGTCAGGCTGGTGCGTGTCTCCGATTTCAGAATCTTCAATATTGATTTCTACAACAGTTATCCGCACATCAACCAGGACGGCATTCATCTCAATGGATACTGCTTTAACGGCGTCATAAAGCATCTGCGCTCCATCTCCCCTTATACCCCAGGCGACGATATGGTGGCTCTCAATGCGGATGACGGAGATTTTACAAACCACAATCACCATATTGAACTAGGACCAATTGAAAACATTGATATCGAGGACGTGAGTGGTGACTGCGTCTATAATTTTGTGCGGATTCTCAGCATTGAGCAACCTGTCAGGCATATACGAATCAAAGGGCTTGAAGGTGGTGTCATGAGCAATTTTGTCAACATGGACAGTTGGCGCTTCCCGAAGGGAAAGGGAATTGTCGAAGATGTTGAGATTTCAGGCATCAGGGCCTTCAAGGTGCCTGAAAAGCAGATTTCTCCTACGATTAATGCCCGTCCGCTATTCCTGATTGAGTTTCAGGTGAAGGATTTTGTCATCCGCGACATGGAACGCTTCCCTTTGGATGCCTTGTGCAAGGCACCAACATTGGTCATCAACAATGGTGCTGACAATGCGGTTGAATTGATTTCAGATGAATACGGCAACGATGCTCTGGAAAAAAGCGAGAACGGAATGACACTTTTGAACCGTGGCGGATTCAAACTATTGAAAATAAATTAGTTGTATTTGTTCCCATGGCGTTCTTTCAAACGCCATGGGAGTATCTTCTCGGCTAGAATTCAACCTCTGCTGTTACTGGGAAGTGGTCTGAAGGCGGAAGCCCGTCGTAAAGATCAACGAGGACATGAACTGATTTGACTTTCACATCAGAAGTCGTGAAGATGTAGTCAATCGGTGCCCTGTGCGGTGGATTGTCTGGTTTGTAGCCGTGATAGGTGTAATTTGGGCCAATGACAGGCGCTTCGGATACTTCATTGGCATAGTTCAATTTCTGTTTGGCGACCGCGATCGCGTCGTTGTCGGGGTAGATGTTGAAGTCGCCCGTCAAAAAACATGGAATTCCGCTGGCAATGGCCTGTTCCATACGGCTCAGAATCAGGAGCAGACCGTTTTTCTGGGCGAGTGCGCTTCTGTGGTCCAAATGCGTGTTGAAATGATAGAAATGGCGATTTGATGCCAATTCGATGAAATGTCCCCATGTGCAGATACGCGCGTATGACGTTTCCCACGATTTTGAACTGGGAATTTCAGGTGTCTCAGACAGCCAGAAGGTACCGCCGTCCTCGACTTTGAATGCGCTTTTGTCATACAGTATGGCGCTGTATTCGCCATCGCCCCTTTCTTCGGGGTCTTTGCGTCCTTTCCCGATGAAATCGAATGTGCCGTCGGCGCATAGGTCGGTGATGGGTTCAATGCGTGCTTCCTGAAGACCGATGAGTTTCAAGCCATGGTCTGCGATGAGTTGTTTTACGCGTGGAAACCTGCTCTGCCAGTCAAAGGGGGCTTTGTCGCAAGGGGTACGGAGATTGAAGGTTGTTATTAGCATTTTAGGCCTCAGATGGTTGTGACGAAGGCTTGCGTCTCTTTTTTTTGACGCTCTATTCCTCATGAGGGTAGGTTCGACCTCTTGAGGTCGGAATCCTTTGGGTTCGGCTTCCCCCAGGTTTCGCTTCGCTCAACCTGGGGTTACTGATATTTGACCCCTTCGGGGTCTTTGAACTGCCACCATGGCTTTGTTACCGCCCCTCATAGGGAATAGAGCGTTTTTTGAATACATAATCAGTATGAACCTACAGTAATCATCCATCCCCCATTTGCAAATGTAGTAAGATGATTTTTCTCCTTATGGGGAAAAGAGCGTATTGCAATAGAGGCTGGAGGGGTATATTATAATTTATTCTTACATAGTTTTGAACAAGGAATGGTAAAATTCTACTGTTTTAGGTGAATACATGCATATTTGTCAGGAAAGGCAGCAACCAAGATTTATACAGTCGGTTGATGGCGGCTGGTTTGGCGACTTCGGCATGGATGCATTCGGTCGTCTGGAGGTAGATGTCACTGTCGCGGCATCCTGCACTGCGCAATTATGGATAGGGGAGGTACTATCGGCTGATGGTCGGATAAACCGCGAACCTGGTGGCTATCGAACGGCCAAATCTCAGGAGGTGCATCTGGAATCAGGCATGAATCATGTCGAAATGGAATTGCCGCGGCATCTTTCGCCTTACCAGCCACACCAGCGTTCCAAGGTGCTGAATCCAGAGGACTGCAAGTACGAAATTGCGCCTTTTCGTTATGCGGAAATTCAATGTGACTGCATGGCAGAGGCCCCCGTGTTTACTCGTGTGGCTTTTTTTGCTCCATTCAATGATGATGCAGGGGATTTTTCTTGCTCTGATGATAATCTGAACAAGGTATGGAATTTCTGCAAATACACGATGAAGGCCACCTCTGCCTTCGGTATCTATATTGACGGCGAGCGTGAACGGCAGGCATTCGAGGGCGATACGTACATCAATGCCTTGGGACACTATTGCACGGACGCTTCTTATGAAATCGCTCGTCGCACGTTGACTTTCTTCCTGGAGTTCTATCCTATCGCCGCTTTTGAATATCGACTGTTTACGCCCATGCTGGTTCGTGATTATCTGCTCTATTCAGGCGATACGGGCATCCTGCCTTACTGGCGCGAGGGGCTGGAGGAACGTCTGCTGACACGATATGTTTCCGAAGACGGTTTGTTGCATGGCAAGGCGATCCCAGCCTTTCCAAATGAAATCATGCTCCTCGTGGACTGGCCGCCAGTCGATCGTGACGACTATGAATACGGTGAACTTAATTTCATCCCAAATGCGTTTCGATATGCGGCGCTGTGCGCGATGGCTGACGTGACTGGAGAAAAACAATATGCAAGGGAGGCATCCAACCTGCGGCAGACGATTCGGAAAGTGTTCATCAAAAATCATCGTTTCGTGGACAATGCCGCATCCATCCATACGGCGTTTCACACAGATATGTTCGCCCTTTGTTTCGGACTGGCAGAAGAGGAGGAAATGGCTGCGATCAAGGCTAATCTGCAACGAGGAGTCAAGTGCAGTGTCTATGGTGCACAATTCCTCCTTGAAGGGCTTTTTGCAAATGGATTGGAAGGTTATGGCATTGAACTGATGCGACGCGACGGTCCGCGTTCTTGGATGAACATGATGGCACAGGGCGCGACCATCACGATGGAGGCATGGGATGACGCCACCAAGCCGAATCAGGATTGGTGCCATGCGTGGGGGGCCGCGCCTGCCAATATTATTCCACGATGGCTTTGCGGTATTCGGCCCGTCAAAAATGGCTTTACTGAATTTGTAATTGATCCCCATCCAGGTCAGTTAGAATGCTTCAATTTCAAGCAGCCTACCATCCATGGCTCCATAATTCTTCAAAAGAATGGTGCCAAATGGCATCTGGAGGTCCCTGATGGCATTGTGGGGCGTTGGAACGGCAAGGCTTTCCCAAAAGGTGTGTATGATTTATAAAAACAGGTTGAGCGAAGCGAAACCTGGGGGACATGGATTCAGGTTATTATGTATTAGGTCCTTATGTTGTATATGAAGCCGCTGTTATTTCCTCTCATGGCGGGCAGAACGC
>JAGCTA010000137.1 GCA_017963875.1 Victivallales bacterium
AATTCCCCGAAAACCAGGACTGGAAACGCATGTCGGCCGACTTCACACTAATGCCATCACGTGAAAACTGGTATGGCTTTGCGCTCTTCGCTTGCGACTTCCAAGGCTCCATTGAAATCGCCGATGTCAAGATGGAGGCCATTTCCGAAGATTCATTGAAAGGCAGCAAGGCAAGCGACCTCGTCAAGTTGCTCATCCTGCCTAAACTGGTTCCATGGAAACCTCTTCTCAACAACATTCCGCTGTATGAAGGCAAAGTTCCCACAATGACCTTCCGCTTCTTCGGCAGACTTCCCGAAGGCGAAGTGAAGGACTACGACGTCCAGTACTCCGTCAACAACGGTGCATCCGCAAGCGTTCCGCTGGTTATGTCGGACATCGTTCTGCCGCTAAAAACCGTCACGACGCCTGGTGATTTCGACCTCACCGTCGCAATTGTCAACAGGGGTTCTGGCAAAGTTCTCTATCAGCGGACGCATTCCGCAACAACAATCATTCTGCCCGCGACCTCTGACAAAGGTCATGTCCGCCTCAACAACCTCGTCGTCGAAATCCTCAATGCACCTTTGGCGAAGACCGCAGACCCACAGAAATTCGACTTCTGCACCATGCGCAGCGGATGGATTTTCATCGCCGCACAGAATGCAGCCGCTGACGCGTTAGAAATCATGCTGGATGGAAAACTCACGGTCATCAACGCCAAAACGCCGAGGCTTGAGAATTTCCGCGACGTCGTCATGGGCATGCACACGCTGGAAGTCAAAGGAGCGGCCAACGGCGGCACTATCATCGTCCGCTCCATTCCTGAAATCTTCAACTACTGCCCAGGCGTCAACAACGGCGTGCCAGAAAACCCGCCCTTCGACTGGGAGTTCCAGAAGAAATATGTCCTTCCATCTGTCACGACGCAGAACGGAGGAAACATCCTGCCAGAAAACCGCAAGGAGTTCTTCGATGCTGGCTACAAATGGATTGCGAACCTCGGTACAGTCTATATCAAGAGCGATGTCCTTCCCGAGCGCCTGAAAACCGCCGCTGGCATGACCCAGCCCTTCTACCAGGGCGTCAGTTGCGACGAACAGTTCTTCAGCAGCGTCCAATCCATCCTGCCGTACACAGAAGGCATGAAGAAATTCGTCCCGTTCAATGATCATGTCATCTACACATGGATTACAGGCGTGCCGACAATGACGGGACTCCACAACGACTTCATCGCCGAATGCCTCAACACATGCCATGGCCGCGGACGCCTCATCTCCGAAGTCTACTGCCGAACAAAGGAGACATTTGAAGAGGCCCAGGATTACCTGAACCAAGCGATTGTTGAAAGAGCCAAAAACTTCAAGTCATTCTATCCTGATGTCATCCAGCACTGGGGCATCATCCTCGGTGATTTCAACCAGATTCCCATCCTCTCGCTGGCACACCATCCAAGCGTCGATTACAAATACTACCTCGACTACCAGTTCAACATGCTCGCCAACCATCCCGAATGCAAGGATATGGCAATCACTGGTTACTGGGGAAGTTACTACGCCGATCACGAACTCCACCGCTGGGCGTTCATGCTGACGCGCCACTACTGCGTCGAAGGCAAAAAGACGATGCTCTCCGATGAATATGGCCTCTCTTACATTCCCGACCATATCAAAAACGGCGATTTCGACATGGCCAAGGACGGAGATTTCAAAAATGGCTTCGAAAATTGGACCACCAATGGCAACATCACCAATGGTAAGCACCCTGGATTCGCCACCAAGAGCCACAATCGCTGGGGCAGCGGAAACAATGGCCTCGGTGACACGTTTGCAATATTCTCCAAGACGGAAGATGAAGTCAGCACCGTCACACAGGTCGCCAAGGGATTTGTCCCTGGCAAGGCGTACTGCCTCCAGTTCTCCACAGTTGACTACGACGATGTCAAGGCGAACCGCCTTAACCCACGTCAGTTCGGCATCAATGTCACGCTCAGCGATGGCGCGCAGATTCGCAAGGACCTGTCATGGATCCATGTCGATAAGCGCGTAAAAGGCCGCTACGCACAGAACAACGGCGTCGCCCGCTGCAACCTGCACCATGTTGTCTTCATCGCCTCCAAGCCTGAAATCACGGTCACATTCGACAACGCGAAGGCCCTCAAAGGTGAAAACCTCGGTTTGAACTACGTCATGCTGACGCCGTTCATTCTTGAAAAATAAAGCACAATGGAAGATTCAATCGGTCTTCCTGATGATACGGACAAGCCCCTTGTGAATAATGTGCACAGCGACGATGTCCGTATCATCACCTGCCAGGGATGCGAGTCTGAATGCGACGTTGCCGTCGCCATCAGAAATGGTATCCCCACATGCCTTGGCGGCAACAACTGTCCTACTGGCGAATCCTTTGCATTAAGCAATTGCACGTCAGTTGGATAGTAGCGACATGTCTTGCCTATACTCCTATCTTTAAGATATCTTTAAGAAGAATACCTACCCCATAGAAGTGGTTGTTTTTTGCATATCGCACACTTCTGGGCGTAGGCCAGAACCGTGGACCAATTACCGTTCGCCGTATTTTTCCATGTCTTTACGGCGAATTTCCGTCCTGAGAATTTTACCGCTGATAGTCTTTGGGAGCGAATCGACAAATTCAATGACTCGCGGATATTTATATGGCGCGGTGTTTTTCTTGACGAACTTCTGAATATCAATGATGAGATCAGGCGTCGGCGAATAGCCCTTTGTTAGGACGATGGTCGCCTTGACAGCGAGTCCACGTGTCGCATCAGGGACGCCAGTAATGGCGCATTCCAAAACGGCAGGATGTTTCATCAGAACGCTTTCAACCTCGAACGGGCCGATACGATAGCCAGAACTTTTGATGACATCATCGGCGCGTCCGACGAATTTATAGTATCCGTCTTCATCTTTCCATGCAGTGTCTCCTGTATGGAAGAAACCGTTGGTAAACGCCTGCTCCATCATTTCTGGATGCTGGAAATAGCCGCCGAAGAATCCAGACGGCATGCAGATGTTTGTATTGATGCAAAGTTCACCTTCATCGCCGAGTTCGACATCCTGCATGTCATGGTCCTTGAGTTCAAAATTATATCCAGGGGACGGCTTGCCGATGAATCCAGGCTTTGGTTCAATCCACGGCCAGGTAGCGATTGAGCAGACGGTTTCCGTCTGTCCGAATGCCTCGCGCAGTTTCAGGCCCGTCTGTTCATAAAAGCGATGGTACACGGCCGGGTTCAATGGCTCCCCCGCAGTAACGCAGTATTTCAGCGATGCGAGGTCGTATTTGGAGAGGTCTTCCTTGATGAGAAAGCGATAGACCGTCGGAGGCGCACAGAAAGTGGCGATGCCGTATTTCTGTATTTTTCGCATGAGTTCTGATGCGTTGAAACGGTCTTGATCATGAACGAAGACGACGCAGCCGCCGAGCCATTGCCCATAGAGTTTCCCCCAAACGGCTTTTCCCCAGCCAGTATCCGCAACCGTGAAATGCAGTTTTCCAGGCTGGACGTTCTGCCAGTAAACGGCCGTCAGGATATGTCCAAGCGGATAGGAGAAATTGTGCTGTACCATTTTGGGGTAGCCATTTGTGCCAGAGGTAAAATAGATGATCATCGGGTCCGTACTCATTGGACGTTCCTCCATTGGCGGTGCCTCGAACACATCGCTTTCCTTGGCAACTTCCTCGTCATACGTCAGCCAGCCGGGGCGGGTACTGTTGACAGCGACAAGCGTCTTGAGAATATCACCCGTTTCCTTTTGCGCAAGTTCCGTATCTTCCTGAAGGTTATCGGAAACGGTGCATACCGCGACCTTGATTCCAGCGGCTTTGATTCGATAGACGATCTCCTCTCTTTTTAGCATGTGTGTCGCAGGGATGACGATGGCCCCCAACTTGTGAAGAGCCAGGATGCAGTCCCAGAATTCATAGCGGCTTTTAAGAGTTAGAATGACACGGTCGCCTTTCCCGATTCCGATACGCTTGAAGAAATTCGCCGTCCTGTTGACACGTTTCGCCAGTTCTGCGAATGTAAACCAGATTTCATGGCCGTTGTCGTCACACCACAGCATCGCGGGACGATCTGGGTCCTGTTTTGCATATACGTCAAGAACATCAAAACTAAAATTGAAATGCTCTGGTATGTCAAGTTTATAGTTTTGGACGAAATCTTCGTAGGAGGTGAATTCTGAACGCCCGAGATATTTTTTATAGAGTGGTTCAAGCATGGCTATATGGTCTTATGCCCTAGCGGAAGATGCAGTCTTGCCGCAAGTGCCTCTGCACTAATGTCAACCAGTTCGCGTATTTCCTTGACGCGATTGGCTATTTCCTTGTTCTTCAATGGCATTTCTCAAGTTTCCAACGTTGTTCTACAGAAATATTAAACAAATTATAATTTATTGCAAATAGAGCAGATTTGCAATTGAAGCATTGATTTTTCCAAGTATTTGCCCCAAAAGACGAGTAGAACGATAGACACGGGCTGCGGGTATGACACGCATCTTCCCTTTTCATACCACATAATCCAGCGTCCTGAGCGTCTTATCGACTGTCGGGTAATCCCTGAAAAGATAACCACGAGAATTGAACCACGCTGATGAATTCAGCCACTCTTCCAACTCTGACGAGTTCAGCAATGCACGGTCAACGCCGATTATCAGCGGCAAATCAGGATGCGTCTCGCAATAATCCAGCCGTTTCATGAGTTGCTTGGCATGCCATCGATGAAACAGTTCAAGATGCCTTACAACCCCTGCTGCGTTTTGAAAACTGAAATCGGGAAAGAAAATCTCATTGTTATCGTCCGTCAGAAATGGCGTCTCCTCAATGATTTTCCAATTGGAAGACGTTTCCTTGAAATGGCACTCGAACATTTTGATTTCCTCGGGCGAAAAGGCTATGAAATTGTGATATGTGCAGACAAGGCCCGAAGTTTCATCTAATTTCAGGTTCAGGCGATGCTCCTTCCATTCCACTTCCGACCATACGCGCCAATGCCTAAGCGAACAGACCGCAGGAAAGAAACTCCCCAACTGCATCCCATAGCGTTTTGACTGGTCAAGAACGCTTGCTGGACCGTCGATTGTCAGCCGAATCCCGCCTGTCGAGGAATTGCGTATAGCCGTTGCCATCAATCTGAAGAATTTCAAATATTTAAACAACCGCCTCAAGCGCGCGGGTTCTTCGTCCGCGACATCCACTTGCATTGAAGATGCCCGAAGCAATAGCCCCTGTACCAACCCGATGTTGTAGCATTCAATCCCCTGACGGGGATTCAGTTGCCGCACACCAACCAAACGGTCGTTTTCAGGCAAGTCCGCATAATAGGACTCGTTTCCAGACAGCGGCCAGTCCATGCTCCGTACCTGAAGTTCCCGATGATATGCCCCCTCATCCGAAAACCTGCCGCTTCGCAACAACTCAGCAGACAATTGGAACATCCTCATTCTCTCGACAGAATAGTCAATATCCTGCGGGCAGGCGAAATCTGCATGATCATCTATGCTTTTCAACAACCCCTTGGCTACAGCAGACTTGGATGCCGCCACCACA
>JAGCTA010000138.1 GCA_017963875.1 Victivallales bacterium
ATTCTTACAATGGACAGCGCAATTGATTTAAATACGGGTGGTTGTACGCCTGCAATCCCTTCAATGACTGGTTGGATCAGGCTATATTTGGATACTGTTGATTTTAGCAGAATTAATACTGGATCTAACATTCCAACAGTCAATGCGACAGCGTTAAAAAGGCGTTTACTTCCCCTTCCTCCTCTTGCCGAGCAGCATCGCATCGTCGCCAGAATTGAGCGGGCCTTTTCCGCGCTCGACACCATCGACGCGTTGCAGGCGAAGTACGCCGACAACCTCGCCGTGCTGAAAAGCAAGCTGATCGATGCCGCCATCCAGGGCAAGCTGACCAAGCAGTTGCCCGAAGACGGCACGGCGGAGGAACTCTACCGGCAAATTCAGGCGGAAAAGCAAGCCCTCATCAAGGCGGGCAAAATCAAGAAGGAAAAGCCGCTGCCGGAGATCACAGCCGACGAGATTCCATTTGATATACCGAAGAGCTGGAAGTGGGTGCGGCTTGCAGTTTTATGCAAAAGCGTAATGGATGGTGACCATCAGCCGCCGCCCCAAGTTGAGGACGGGATTCCTTTTCTCGTAATATCCAATATCTCAAAAGGAGTCTTTGACTTGTCAGATGTCCGCCATGTTCCCCGTGACTACTATGATTCTTTATCCAACGAGCGGATTGCGGAAAAGGGAGACATCCTATTCACCGTCACCGGCTCCTTTGGAATCCCAGTGATAGTCAGCATCGATGGGGAATTCTGCTTCCAACGCCACATGGCATTGTTAAAACCTATTGTTGCCAGTGCATACCTGCATCTCGCTTTGAGAAGCACCTATGTTCAGAAGTATTGCGATGAAGTTGCAATAGGAACTGCACAAAGAACCGTCGGCATAAAACAATTGAGGAGAATACCCATTCCCCTTCCGCCCATCGCCGAGCAGAAGCGGATCGTTGCAAAACTGGAAGAAGTTCTTCCGCTGTGTGAGCAGCTAATCATCACCAAAGGAAAGGATTGAGTAATGCTAGAGCATCTTAGGGGTTTGAAGATTAAAGGAAGATGTTTCAATACAGAAACTGATTTCTTGTTCTTTGAAAAACCAAATCAGCGGATAGTACTCGTCTATGGAAAGAACGGAAGTGGGAAAAGTACCATTTCCGAAGGGCTATCCTGTATTCAGAGCGGCAACCCTCATTTGGATGTATCCGCTGAATTGCTAAATGAACAAAAGGACCCCATGGTATTGGAGGACGAAGCCAAACTACATGTATTCAATGAAAAGTACATAGATGAAAATGTAAAAATTGATAGCGAGGGTCTTGGTACCATTGTGTTGTTGGGCGGCCAGGTTAATCTTCAATCCCAGATAGAAAAACAAGAAGCAGACGTTCTACGGCTTGAAAATGCTTTGGCTGCACTTCAAGAACAGCATGAAAAGTATGACGATCCAACAGATGTCCACTCCCCTCAATACCATGGGAATAAAATTGGCAACATTATAAGGCAAGATGGTGGATGGGCAGAGCGAGATTCAAAAATCAAAGGCAATCGTCGAAATACTTCTGTAACTGATGAGCTTGTCCAAGAGATTTGCAGGTTGTCACCTCATCGGACATTGCAAGAACTTCGCCAAGAGTTTGACGAGAGCAAAGCCTTGCTTGGAAAAGTATCCGAAATCGACACCATATACCCAGAAACTATTTCCCCAGTCTCCATTGAAAATGATTGGGAAGATCGGCTCATAGACACACTTGCCATTAAGATTAATGAACCAGTCTTAACTGACAGGGAAAAAATGATGCTAAACGCCATACAAAATGGCGGACAAGCCAATTTGGAGAACGCTCGCCGGAAGTTCTTGCAAGACTCGGTTGTTTTCTGTCCGTATTGCTATCAAGAAGTGAGCTCTCTGTATAAGCAAAGTTTAATTGCCAGCATTAATAAAGTACTCAACAAAGACGTTGATGATCACAAAGAAGCATTGCTATCGATTCGATTTCCAACAATGCCCACTGATTTGCACAGATATAATTCCTTGGATTCTGATTTAGTATTGCAAATTACAGACATCATAAAAAAATGCAGTGGCATCATTGAGCATTACAAAGCACATGTTGATAAAAAATCGAACAACATTTATACGCCCATTGTGATATCCAAGCAGGGATTGACAGAGGGAATTGGGAGCTTGAATGACTTGCTGAAGACCTTGGAGGAAAAAAGGAAAGCGTTTAATTCTGCGATAACAACAAAGAAAGAATTGAAACACAGGATTTTATCGATTAATAAATCAATGGCGCGTTGGGAGATTGATGACACATACAAAGTGTACAAAAAGCAAGATTCGGCCCAACGGGATTTTTTGAAAAACTACTCCGAACAACAACGGCTTTTGTCTTGTGCCAGAACGGTGCTTCAAGAATTGCAACAGCAAAAGGCCAATGTAGGATTAGCCATTACGAACATCAACAACGCCTTGGACTATGTCTTTTTTGCCCCAGGCCGACTGTCCATACAGTTGCAGAATGATAAGTTCTATCTAAAATCGAATGGCATCGATGTTAGGCCCAAAAATGTGTCGGTAGGGGAGAGAAATATACTTGCTTTGTGTTATTTCTTCACGGAGATTCTTGCGAACCAAGATGTAAATTCACTTTACAGGAATGAATTGTTTGTCGCTGTTGATGATCCTGTTTCAAGTTTCGATTTTGAAAACAAAATTGGCATTCTTTCGTATTTGCGGCTTCAAGCTTCCCGCATCATACATGGCAACCCCAAAAGCAAAATCTTGCTCATGTCACATGATCTTGAGACGATTTTCGGAATGCGAAAAGCTCTTGAGGAAATATGTAAATCGACAAAAGGGATTGCCGGGCAAGAACCGACGGAATATGCAATGTTCGAATTGAATAATGGACGATTATCTGCACTGTCCAAAAAACACAACGAGTATGCCGTTTTGCTTTCAAAAGTCTATCATTATGCAATCGACTCCGAAAAAGGTGATGGTGCAACCATTGGTAATTCAATGCGCCGTGTCTTGGAAGCCTTTTCAACGTTCAACTACCAAAAAAGCATAGAAGATGTCTCATTGGATAGCAACATATTGAAATCTCTTGGTGACCATTCACGATTCTTTGAGAACTTAATGTATCGATTGGTGCTTCATGGCGAAAGCCATTTTCAGGAACAAGTCTATAGTATCCATGATGGGAATAACTTCTATCAATTTATTTCCGAGAAAGAAAAGCAACAAACTGCAAAGCACATCCTGTGCTTCATACATTTGCTCAACCCATACCATTTAATCTCGTATTTAAATTCGGAGAAGAATGCCATTGCAACTATTCAAAGCTGGATTAATAGCATTCCTAAAAATGTCACCACTGAAGCATAAGGAATATTTGGTTTTGTATCCTCGTTCTTTGGGAGCCCTTAGGGTCAGCCCCATTGACAACAGACCCCGATCACGCGAAGAGGAGTAGGAATGAACAAGGAAGACCAGAACATCGAGTACAAACAGAGCTGGCATGACGAGTACTTGAAATGGGTTTGCGGCTTTGCCAACGCGCAGGGAGGGAAGCTGATCATCGGCGTTGACGATGACGGCAACGCCGTCGGCATGGCAAACGCCAAGAAACTACTGGAAGACATTCCGAACAAAATCCGGGACACGATGGGCATCGTGGCGGATGTGTCACTACGAAGATGGCAGCGCAAGGATGTCATCGAGATCGTGGTACATGAAAGCGACTTCCCTGTCGCGTACCATGGCGAATACCACTACCGTACCGGATCCACAAAGCAGCAGTTGACGGGATTCGCCCTGACGCAGTTCCTATTCCACAAAATGCATCTTTCCTGGGATGGGGCCGAGACGGCGAATCGTCTTGCGTTCAGCAAGTACACGTTCAAGCGGCTTGCTTTGCGGTATGAGGAAAAAACGGGGCGGCCATTCAAAAAATCATGGTTCGTATCGACGGGGCTTTCCACGAAGAGAGGTGTTTTGACGAACGCAGGCGCATTGTTCGCCGACGATTGTCCGATTCCGCAGTCACGACTCTTTTGCACGGTGTGGAACGGGCCTACCAAGTCCAAAGATTCTGGCAACGACAAAGAGTTTTCCGGAAATCTCATCGAACTTCTCGACACAGCAGAGCATTTCATCAAGATCAACACGGTCAGAAAGTGGAAAAAGCGTCCGCATGACAGGATCGATTACCCGGATTATCCCGAACGTGCCGTTACCGAGGCGCTCGTCAATGCGTTCGTCCACCGCGACTATACCATGTACGGAAGCGAGGTCTATGTGGATCTCTACCCGGACAGACTGGAGATCGTCTCGCCCGGCGGCATGCCCGACGGCTCGCTGGTACAGGAGCTTGATTTGCGAAATGTCGCATCGGACCGGCGAAACCCGATCCTCGCAGATCTGTTCGCGCAAATGGACTACATGGAGCGTAAAGGCAGTGGATTTGGCAAGATTCTCGATTCCTACGAAAAGGAAGTGCCCAATCCGCGTGACCTCATGCCACAGTTCTTTTCGTCCAGCGGTTCATTCCGCGTGGTTCTTCCAAATTTGAATCACGGGGAAAGGAATGCAGAATCCTCTGGAAGCGACAGCCTGGAATCGCCCAAGTCTCATGAGACAATAAATGAGACAATAAATGAGACAATAAGATTGCGGCCGGGACTATCACGGGCAGACTTGATTGCATTGGTTGGGCGGAGTCGTTCCACAGTTGCGAGAGCCGTTGCCGAGATTGTTGAAGCCGGGACGATTGAACGACGTGGAAGCAAGAAAACAGGTGGCTATTATCCCAAGAACTGATGATGGATAGGACGTAAGCGTTGCTGACACGCCCTATGTCGCGAGCGTCGGGATGATTCCTGAAGACTGGACGTTGGAGCAGCTTCTTGGGAAGCATCCGTCAAGGCCCCGCAACAAGATCATCGCGCAGGCGTTCTTCGACATGGGCATCATCGAACGCTACGGCAGTGGCATCAAGCGCATTAAGAAAGAGTGCGACAAGAACGGGAATCCGTATCCGGAATGGAGCGACCTCCATGGCGAATTCGCAACGACATACCGTCCACGAGCCGCAAGGGATAAGAGTAGCATTGGCCTTGGCGGCAATGGCGGTAATCCTGGCGGCAATGACGGTAATCTTGGCGGCAATGACGATGTCGGGCATGCAGAGGAAATTATTGAAAGTATAAAACAATATCCATCTATTTCGTCCGCCAAAAGGGCACAGTTGGTTCATGTAAGTCAACGTACCGTGGAACGGATTTTGAGTCAATTGAAAGAAGAAGGAAAGATCCGGCGAATTGGTGGAACGCGAGGTCATTGGAAAGTAGTTGAAATTGAACGATGAGTTGTCCAGGGACAGGCTGACCGTGTTCAGTCCCGGGCCTATGCACAGGGACATGAAGTACGAACAGCTTGCGACGGAGCATCCTTTCTATGCGATGAATCCGATCATCGCCCACGCGCTTTTCTACGTGAAGTATATCGAAGAACTCGGCTCTGGCACGGTTGACATGTTCGACATCTGCAGGGAGACGGGATTGCGACCGCCGGTATTCGATATCGATGCGCGCCACTTCACCGTTACGGTTTACCGTCCCGTATTCGACGAGAAAGGGAATCGCGTTCCCACGGAAGTCGGTCCAAAAAACACGGAAGTCAAGGTAAAAACCGAAGAAGTCGGTCCAAAAGGCGCGGAAGTCGGTCCAAAACGCACGGAAGTCAAGGTAAAAACCGAAGAAGTCGGTCCAAAACGCACGGAAGTCAGTCCAAAACCTGATTTTGAAGTTGTTATGAGGGCCTATAGAAAAGACTTCCGCATGACATGCGCAAGTGTTTGGGAGTGTTTGGCGGCAGACAGCACATTGTCGCGCAGATCAATAGCGTTTGAACTCAAGATTGCAGAAAGCAGTATTCAAAGTGCCATGAACGCATTGCAGGAAGTCGGTTTGTTGAAGCGGGAAGGATACGGCAAAGGAAGACGTTGGATTGTAATGACTTCTGTGACATGAGAGCGGGCCATTGGAATTATACCCCATTGACAACAGACCCCAATCACGCGAAAAGGAGCAGGAATGAACAAGGAAGACCAGAACATCGAGTACAAGCAGAGCTGGCGCGAGGAATACCTCAAGTGGGTCTGCGGATTCGCCAATGCCGACGGCGGTCGGCTGCTGATTGGTGTCACGGACGACAGGAAGGGAAACGAGCTTGTCGGCGTTCCCGATTGGAAATCGCTTCTTGAAACCATTCCTAACCTGATGCGCGACACGATGGGGATGATCGCGGACGTCAACCATGTGCGGAAGGAGGGAAAGGATAACGCGCTTGTCCACAAGGACTACTCAAGTTTCATTCCCATCCAGATCAGCGTTTCGGACGACAAGCTCTATGTCGCGAACGTCGGATCTCTTCCCGAAGAATGGACATTGGAGAAACTGCTTGGGAAGCATTCGTCACGGCCTCACAACCCGACGATAGCGTCTTGCGTCTATCTCACCGGCAAGATCGAGACATGGGGACGCGGCATCCGCAAAGTCTTCGACGAGTGCGCCAGGCACGGCTGTCCACCACCCGTTTACGAAGTGAGCGCAGGCGATCCCGGCGACATCCAAGTGCGAATCGACGCCGCACCGGACGCGATTGTGCAAGGAGAGTCTGGTGATGGAACTCATGAGGTCATAACGAGTGCGACAGTAAGTGCGACAGTAAATGCGACAGTAAATGCGACAGTAACCGATTTAATCTTTGACGCCATAAAGAACAATCCCGGCATAAGGCGTCCAGGACTTCTTCTGCTTCTTCCAATGGTCAAGCGGGGCACCCTGACACGTAAACTGGCAGAACTTTCGGATCGCATAGAGTTTCGCGGTTCTCCCAAATCCGGCGGTTATTACCCGAGGCCCGTTCTGCGCCCCCAGTCATGATTCCATTGCGGCGGTGTTCGTGTCACGGTTATGCGCCCCGATGCGGCCAGAGGTGGCAAGAAAAGTGACAAGAAGAGTGACAAGAAAAGTGACAAGAGCATCCTTGAGTTCATTAAGAACAACCCAGCGGCAACGATTTCCGAAATGCAATTTTTCGCAGGGCTTTCTTCAGGAGGAATCAGAAAGGTGATCCAGAGGTTGAAGACCGAGAAACTCCTTCGCCGGGTCGGCCCCGATAAAGGTGGCCATTGGGAAGTCATTGAATCATGACAAGAGATTGTGGCTACCGGTATTCGACATCAATGCACGCCACTTCACCGTTACAGTTTACCGCCCCAAATTTGACCGCTTGCCAATGCTATCTGCCATCGGGACTATGGGGCACCATATGACATACAAGTGAAGATATTCGAGGACTCTTTGCGGATTTCAAGTCCGGGGCAACTGCCTTTCGACATGCCGATGGAATTTCTCATGAATCCCGCGCATCCGTCAAGACCCCGCAACAAGATAATCGCGCAGGCGTTTTTCGACATGGGCATCATTGAGCGTTACGGCAGCGGAATCAAACGCATAAAGGGAGAATGTGACAAGAACGGCAATCCGTACCCCGAATGGAGCGATCTCTATGGTGAGTTCGCCACAACTTACCGTCCGAGGACAGCAAACGGCGAAATCCAAGTGAATAACACTGCCCAAACCCCCACACTGGAAAACACATTGGATAATACCGCGTCCACACCAGAAACCAAGTCCACTACACCAGAAACTACACCAGAAACCAAGTCCGCTACACCAGAAACTACACCAGAAAAGATTCTTTTGGCGATTCAAACGTTTCCGGAAATAACGGTATCTGAATTGTCAAAAATGACAGGGTTGTCGATAGATGGCGTGAAATGGAATCTGCGGAAACTTAAATCGATAGGTAAAATCCGTAGAATTGGATATACGAAAGGCGGACATTGGGAAGTGATGGACGTTAAGGAATAAAAGGTCTGAAGAAGGCATGAATATCGAGCACAAGCAAGACGGGCGAGATGATTGTCTCACGTCGGTGTGAGGGATCGTCACGGCCGAGGTTCGGATACCATCCAAAGCGGACCTATTGACGTTCGGGATTTCGGCGAACGCGCATTCTGACTCGACAAAAGGGGCGGTTTTTGGTTTGATGGTTTCATTATGAGTGAACTGATTGTGGCTTTGGATGTTTCCTCCACGGCGGCCGTCGAAGCGGCGGTGGAGCGGTTGGGGGATGCGGTGTCGTTCTACAAGATCGGGCTGGAGCTCTTCAGCGCCGAGGGGCCGGCCGTCGTCAAGGCGGTGAAGGCGCGCGGGAAGCGGGTTTTTCTGGACCTGAAACTGCATGACATTCCCCGCACCGTCGAACGGGCGGTGAAGGCGGCGGGAGCGCTGGGGGTCGACCTGATGACCA
>JAGCTA010000139.1 GCA_017963875.1 Victivallales bacterium
AACAGGTTCCCGAACAGGTCAGAAAACTGTTGAAACTGCCATATTCAATCAAAACAGATGGCGAATTGTTCTGCGCATTGCGCGATTGCGACAGCGTTCCGACATTGCTGATTTCCAACCAGGGGAAAAGCCCCACCGATTTAGAACTGATAGCGAACCTTCCAACGCCAATGGCTGCAAAGGTCGTGGGCGAGGACGCCGAATGGCAATATGACGGCAGTCCAATTCACCTTGATGAAGAGCAGGCAGTTCTTCTTCGCTTTGGAATCACCATGGAACAGAAGACGCCGACGCTGGAATGGGGGGGGCTTCCCGATGGAGGCACAAAACTGGCGGGCCCATGGAACTATTCATTAGACAGGCCGAACAACTCGCTTGTGGGGTTTGAACTTGGACTCTGCCCCGATAATGCGGCTCGGGACGACTGCGCCAAGGTACCGCTATGGCTTCCTGTCACATGGGATGGCTGCCACGATCTGGATTTTTCACCCGAAGAATATCCGTATTATTGGCTGCGCGGCTCCTTTGTCGTAGAGGACAGCCGCGTGATTGGCGGACTTTCTTTGGTCGTGGAAAGCAACGAAGTCGAGGCGGTCTATGTAAACGGCAGGCGGATGGCTGAACCTTCAGAATATCCGCTATGGACGAATGAATGCATGAAATACAGGATTGAAGATGCTGTGAATACAGGTAAAAACAATCTGCTGATTCTTTGCAAGACAAGCATTTGGGCCTCCAGCAAGTATCATACGATGTTGGCCGCGATGAATTGCATCGAACCTATTGTCCTGCACGGGAACTTCGCGACGAAAGGCGGTGAGAAGATTCCACATCTCTCGCCTTTGCTAGAGACATTGTCAATGGATGATTGGGGCAAGCAAGGTTTCCCATACTATTCTGGGGACATTACATACCATTGCACGCTGAATTGCGGAAAGGCTCCCATTGTGGAGATTCCAAATCCAGGCGAAGCAGCAGTTGAACTATGGTTGAATGGCAAACTTCTTGATACGAAACTCTGGAAGCCATACCGTTTCGATTTGATGCCCTTCTGGCAGGCTGATGGCATAAATAAACTGGACATCCGCCTTGTCGGCACAGTGGGAAACCTCTTCCCGCGAGCCTTCTGGAACAGAAAACTATCCCTTCGACCGTTTGGACTGCTGGAGCCTGTCGTGATTCTTTGAGCAATGCTTTACTACACCGCTGATTCGGCTTTTCTATGTGCTGCGCTTGCCGCTACGCGACTGCGTTACGCACACCCGATGGTCCGATGATCCCGCCGCCGCTAACGTGGCCCTAACAACAGTCACGCGGGGTTCCGTGGGTTTCTTTCGCAATACTGCGGCGCTGTTGCGCTATGGGCTAGGCTTGGCAGTGAAACGCCTCATGTCTTCTGCATCTTGTCCAGATTGCCATATCATACTTTGAAATCTTCCCATAGACATTTTCTGAAAAATCAAATGGATTTTTGACAAGAGAGTCTTCGGCAATTACATTATGATATTTTCATTAATAATTCTATTCCCCATGAGGGTAGATAGTTGCGCCTATCTCAAGGATACTGTGTAATGGTCTACCCAAAGACTGCCTCTTCAGGGAAAACGAAACATGGGCAAATAGCCATCGAAAGGATTCCGACATCTGAAAGGTCAAGCCGCACGAGGGACAGTGCAACATTAAATTGTCAAAGGAATACGAAAACTAACTGTCTGATATTAACATAGTTGCGAATTCTTTCGCAACGCCCCATTGCTTGGCGTACATTCGAAACTACCACTTTCCGCAAACGCACCCAGGCGACACCTCGACAAACCTAGTGGGTGTTGTCTGTTTATGTTTGGGTGCAGGATGTGGTAGTCCGCGAATGTGCATACAACAGACAACACTTTTTTCATTCAATGGACCTAAAATTCTCCAATGCAACTGCGTGATTCATGACGGCATTTTCAATATGCAGGATGGCATCTGCCTCCTGTCATTTTATATGCCACATTGATTTCAACAGAATAGCCGTTGATTCCAAGTACGAAAAACAACTCTCCACAACTCCATTCCCCATTGGCTGGACATTCACTTATTCCTGCATTATAATGTCTGCAACGCACAGTTCGAAAGCGGCGGGTACAAAACTCTGGTTCGAACTCATTTCCACAGCATATTGAACATGCCAGCCATGAAAACACACATTTTGATACTCATATTGCTTCTCCCAATTCTTCTGTCCGCTCAGGCATTGGACGTATTGCCGACGATTTGCGGTGATGCAGCCTTGAAGGACGGTGCCAGCGGCACCTGGATATTGGAAAACAACCTGCCACGTATCACCAAAAACAATTCGGAAGGATACATCCTCCTGTCTGGCCCATACAAACTCAATCCCGACATCGAACCTGGGCAAACCTACGAGGCCACCGCCGAATTTGATATCATCGGCAATGACACGGGCGCACTGATGGTCTCCATGCCTGGGGGAACGAGGCGGCCATTCCCCATACGCCAACTCTCCTCCAGCGGGCAAGCCGTCATCGTCTTCACCGCCAGACCAGACGAAACCAAGGCGCATTTCCACGCCGTCGTGCGCGGTCATGGCGAGGTTTTCGTCAAGTCGATGAGATTGACGAAAATCAATCCCGCCGAGTACAATCAACTGCAGGCACTTTATGGTACTGCGGTGATGCACGAAGGAGCCGAAGGCACTTGTGAAACAAAAGACGGCATCGTCACCATCGTCAAGACAAAAGAGCCTGGATATATCCTCTACGCAGGACTTGACAACACGATGTTGCCGCTGTCGCCTGGCACCTCCTACGAGGTAACCTCCGACATGGAACTTTACGGCGACTCATACGGCGCACTGATGCTCTCCATGCCTGGCGGCAACCGCCGTCCGTTTCCCATCAAGATGCTCGACCGCAGCGGTACCGCCTCCATCCGTTTCACTGCAAATGACGATGAAACAAAACTGAGGCTGCATCTTGTCGTTCGCGGCCATGGCAAGGCGATTTTCAAAAACATTAAAATCCGTGAACTGCCGCCAGCGAACCCGTCGAAAAAGACATTCAGCGGAACGGAAATTCGACAGACATGGAGCATCGAAAACGCAATCAGTGAAAGAGATTTCTCTGACGGTCTGTCGTGCATCGCTTCCGACCGCACGCGCATTGTCAGCCCGAGGCTTGAATGGAATGCGACGGACGTTCCAGCCATTGAACTGGACATGGCATATCATCCAGACGGCGGGTCAGCAATTATATACTTCACAGGCATTGAAAACGGCAAGACCTTCACGGGATCGCTCAGCAGAACGGCGATTCCGTCTGGAGAGAAGCGGACAGTCACGTTCTTCTTTGCAAATCAGCCTGCCTGGCGTGGAAAGATAACACAGATTTCCTTCGGAGTTAACATCCATTCGCAAGGCGATTTCACGGTCAGTGGCGTTCGAGCACTGTCTGAACCTAACCTCATTCCAGATGCTAAACACGGCGGCGTCCATCCCATTGAAATGATTCATCCAGGCGCGGACTATTCGCTATCATGGCGAAATGAACGACATTCGGGGGTGACAGTAACACTCAATGACTACGATGGGAAAACACTCGTACAGCACGTGCTACCTCCAAACCAACAAACACTGCTTTTCACCGCTCCATTGGATACAGTGTCCGCAACAGCAAAATACACAGATGGCGAGGGCTATCCGCTTCTGCTCTGCGACAAACTGCCTTTCTTCGGTGCTCTTCAAGAAGTCCGCTGGACTTCGCCATGGATTTGGACTGGCGTCCGAGACGAACCACAAGGGCGCGTCAGGTTCACGCGCGAATTTACGCTATCGGCATCGCCAAGACGCGCAGAAATTCGATATACGGCCGACGATGCTTTCTCGGCAGATTTCAACGGCCACAGATTCACCAAGCAAATTGCCAATCTCCACTGCACCGAGCGCAGAGATGTGACACAATTTCTGAAAGCAGGAGACAACCACATCGACATCGACGTCGATAATGATTCAGGCGCTGGCGGGCTTCTTTTTGAACTCTACGCTGAACTTGAAAACGGCGAAGTATTCACGCTTCGCAGCGATTCGACATGGACATTCTCCTACGAGGGGAAGACAGGCCAGGCGGTCGAGCGCGGTGTTCCGCCACAAGGCGTTTGGGGAGACAAGGTTGATTGCCTCTATATCGGGCCGCGCACAGATGCAGACATCCGCAATTTCTCCGAAAATGGCTTTGAAATCAAGCCAGAAAACACTTGTCAGGACTTTGGAAACGTCATGATTGCTGTCACATCAGATACAGGCGAAACGAGACAAATCCAAGTGCCTCTCACGCCGCGTTCGGGCAAATGGCGAAAAGGCGAATGGAACAGAGTCAAATTGCAGTTTAATTCCGAACTCACAGCAGGAATGACGGGACGCAATTTCATGTTGTCCATCGTCCCAGAATACTTTACCGTCCCCAACGGCCTGTCCTGCCGCATGACGCCACGAATAAACGGCCTCTGCGACTTCCCGACCGTCAGACTCGTAGGCGCAGGCCAGCGGCCATTCTTCGAGGTTGACGGAAAGCGACTGGCCCCATTCTACTTCGACCTGCCTTTCAGTTTCATTGACATGCCCTTCCAGAAAGCGCATTTCGCCGCCAACGCGGCTCGTGCTGGCTGCAACATTGTCCGCAGTTGGTATGGACTTCGTGATTTCTGGAAAGCACCAGACGAATTCGACTTCTCACCGCTCGATTTGGCCATCGCGGTCATCCGCTCGCAAATGCCAGATGCGCACATCATCATTACCTGCAAGACCTACATGCCCGACTGGTGGCTTGAAGAGAATCCTGACGACCGCATCGAATGGTTCAAGGAAAATCGTCCATACCGCAACTACTACCAGACGCTTGCATCGCTCAAGTGGAAACAGGATGCGCAAATCGGCATCAAGGCGCTGATTGAGCATCTGCGCAATTCAGGCAACGCCAAATACGTCATCGGCATCGTCTTCGCAGACGGCGATACCTGCGAATGGCTTTGGGCAAGCCATCCATACGGTGGACGACATCATTTTATCTTCCAAAGCAAGGCCCCCGCAGACAAGGAGGCATTTGGACAATTCCTAACGCAAAAATACGGATTGCTCCCCTATTCCGCTGAAATCCCCGAACCTGAAACATGGAATGTCCGCGACGAAGGCGTCTTCCTCGACCCGATAAAGAGCCAGAAGGTCATCGACTATTGGGACTTCCGAAGCAATGCCTGCTCCGAAGGCATCCGTACCTTCACAGCGCTCGTGAAAAAGGAGACAAACCGCAAATTGCTTAGCGGAGCCTACTACGGCTACCATGTTCAGTTGAGCAGGGTCTTCCACCTTTTCCAAGGCAGCGGTCACCTGCGCCTTCACGAGGTAGCAACCAGCGGCGACTGCGACCTGTTTTTCGCGCCGACGCAATACGGCCTGCGCGTTCCAGGCGAGTCCGACGGCACGATGCAACCCGCAACGGCAATCACCTGCAACGGAGGTCTGTCAATCATGGAGTTCGACTACCGCACCTATACGGAATATACGCCTGGCCAACTCCATAATGGCGCTGCAGATACGCCTGCTATGACACTAAGCCTGCTCGACAAGGGCTTTGGCGTTGCGCTCGTCCGCGCGACAGGTGGTCATTGGATGGAACTTCACGAACGTTGGTTCCGCGAACCGCTCCAATATGGCCATGTCGGTCGTCTGATGAACCTATATCGTTCGTTGCCTGAAAAAACGTCTGGAACCGTCCAGCCAGACGTCTGTCTGGTCAACAGCGAAACATCGCCCTTGCGAACTGCAAGCAACACAGGCGACGGAATCTACCGCGCGGTTATCTACGAAATATGCCGCATCATGCCACGCACAGGCGCGTCATATCGTCATGTGCTCTTAAGCGACCTGCTGACTCCAGGCAAGATTCCTCCCCACAAATTCTATGTGTTTCTAGATTTGTTCGAACTGACGACAAAACAGCGAACCGCGTTGAAGGAACGTCTCTCAGCCGAAGGTGCCCATGCCCTATGGCTCTATGCGCCTGGCGTGCTGAGGCCAGGCGAAAAAGTTCGTTCTGAAGGCATCACGGAAATGACTGGCATTCAAGTCGAGCGAATCGACACCCCCTGGAGTGCCAACTGGAAAAGCACACCTGAATTTGGAGGACGAACTCGCCAGGCATTTCTTACCACTGGCCTGAACTTCCGCCCCGTAGATGGCTATGACACAGTTGTTGCCAAATCTGGCAAGCACGTGTCTGTCGCTGGACACACGTCAGACAGACGCACAGACTACTTCTCAGCCGCTCTGGTTCCACAGGAGCATGCGCTTCAGGAAATGTTCCGCCGCGCAGGCGTCCACCTCTATCAAAGAGGCACCGATGTCATCCACGCTGGAAATGATGTCATCATACTGCATGCGGTTACTAGAGGAACAAAAGAACTCCTGATTCCGCAGGAGCACTTTGTAACGCAGATTCTCGGTCCGAAAGTATCCATTGATTCAGCGCATCCATCTTGGACTGCACAACCAGGAATCACATACGGTTTTCTGCTGAAAAAACAGACAGATTTGTAGAAAAAATCAGCCTTACTTCTTGATGCAATCACAGTCTTGCGATAATTGCGTCAGTGACCTCAGTTGTCGTTGCCGTGCCGCCGATATCGCCTGTACGGACTTTCCGTTCCCTCAGCACTGCTTCCATGGCATTCATCAGCCGTTCCGCCATTGCCGTCTCGCCAAGTTCATCAAGCATCATTGCAATCGCCCAGAACGTACCAACGGGATTTGCGATATTCCGTCCTGCGATATCTGGGGCAGAACCATGAATCGGCTCGAACATCGGAGGATATTTCTTCTCAGGATTGATGTTCCCAGATGGTGAAATGCCGATGCTCCCAAGCATCGCCGAGCCGAGGTCTGTCAAGATGTCGCCGAACAGATTGCTTGCGACAACTACCTGAAGGCGATCTGGATGCATGATGAAATAGCCAGCAAGCGCGTCTATATGCATTTTGGATGACGATATGTCTGGATAATCCTTGCGGACCTCTTCGTAAATCTTGTCCCAAAATACCATGGAATAATTTAGCGCATTGGATTTCGTGGCGCTGATGACGTTGTTTCTGCCATGCCTGACGGCATACTCAAACGCATACCGCAGGATTCTCTCCGTACCTTTCCTTGTAAATACGCCCAATTGCACCGCCTTTTCTTCTGGAGTTCCGACATTTTCAAAACTCCCCTTGCCGCAATACTCGCCCTCTGAATTCTCACGTATACAAACAAAATCAATCGCATCATTCTTCAATGGAGAATCCAAACCGTCAAGAAGTTTGACAGGACGCAGGTTGACATATTGATCAAAGCCAACGCGAATGGGCAGCAGCAGTTCACGCAGGGAAATATGGTCAGGAACACCAGGGAACCCCACGGCACCGAGTAGAATGGCGTCACAGTCCGAAAGTTGCGAGAGACCATCTGGAGGCATCATCTGCCCCGTCTTCAGATAATACTCGCAACTCCACTCAAACGGGCGGTAGGTGAACTTTACGTCCCCATGCAATTTTGACAAGGCATCCATGACTCGGACGCCTTCCCTGATGACTTCCCTGCCGATTCCATCCCCTGGAATCAAATCAATCACTAAATTCTTCATCGGTATCCTGTTTCTTTAATCTAATTAGCGAATACAGGGAAGTTCTTCCCCCTTATGAATCGCATGAACATTTTCAAAAGAGCAAAGGCGATTGTTCTTCGAGATGATGGCATGGGTGAAACCCTCAGTCTCGTCATCGATGGAAATTCGAACGGTATTCAGGCTTACATTGGTCGCATTTGCAATGAAAAATGCCGCTGGCGATGTCTGGTAATCCCATTCACCGTATCCGTATTTGTCATTAAAGACAAGCGCATGCCTGGGATTTGTCTTTGGAACAAACACATTTTCCTTGGCAAGCATCAGATTGACATCAAACATGCTGATACCATCCATGACAGCACCTTCATTGCCTTGAATGACAATATTATGCTGCGCCTTCACAGTCATGTGAGAGAAGCGGATGTTGCGGACTGGCGGTGTAGGAATTGCACTGAGTTCTTTGCAATATGACGCAATGAACAACGGCATGCGTGCTTCCATGAAAATATTCGTGAACGAAATATTCTCAATGCTGGTACCTAGCATTTTATCCGTATTGAACGTATAACGTGCTTCCAGGCAAACCCCCTTCGATGAACCGCGAATGATGATGTTAGATACATTGCAGTTCCGTATCGGCCCCATGCCGACGCCGATGCGGAAAGCATTGCATCCTGGAGTGCGCAACTGGCAGTTGGTCACGGTGACATCCTCCAGAAGACGCTCTTTGTTCTTGAGATAGTCCCTCACGCAGCGGAAGGTAATGCAGTCATCCTGCGTATCAATGAGACAATCGCTGACGATAACCCGTTTGGAGGAATCAAGGTCAATGCCGTCGCAATTCGGAATGGTGATATTGTTATGAATCCGCAAGCCAGTCAGAATGACCTCTTCACAACCATAGACGAAGCAGCTCCAATAGCATGAATTCGCCAGTTCCATATCCCTGATGGTGACTTTTGTCGACTCACACAAATACACCATCTGCGAAGGGCGTGCAAAATTCTCGTCTTCAGGATGCCAGCCGAAATGCAGACCATTTCCGTCAATGCAACCGCCGCCGAACATGCCGCAATCCGTGACTTCGAGCGCTACAATCAGATGCTTGCCATTGGCACGCTCATTTTTTGACATTGTATTCTGCGGCCAAGCATCCCCCGCATTGTAATCATCATAATTGTCGGAGCCCTTGATTCGGCTGCCATGCGGAATATGCAAATGAACATGGTCGCGCAGATAAAGCGTGCCAGTGATATATACCCCAGGCTCGAACTCGACTTCGCCGCCGCCAGTCTTGCTGCATATATCAATCGCCTTCTGGATCCGCTCAGTCTGGACGTCGGGGATATTGGGAATTGCGCCAAATGCTTTTACCTGCGTATTCATGCCTGTTAATTCCTTTGATTAATGAAATATGTTACTATGCGTTTTTGCCTTCAGAAGCATCCATTTTTCTTCCAATATTGGTATATCTTCCATGGCTGACCCTCTTGATGGCCTTGTGCTTTTTCAGCGCATGATTGAGCGCGACCGACAACGTCGCCTTGTTGATATCCGCCCCAAAACGCTCTTTTGCGATGGCGATGATATCATCCTTGCCCAGCGGAACGGACGACCTTTTCAGGATTTTGGAAGTCATCTGAAGTACAGTCAGCGGTTCTTCCTTCTTCTCTTCTGCCTTCTCTGCGACTGCTGGAGTGCTGGCAGACGCTACGGCTGTTTCACCAGCCGCGATGCAGCCTTGTGCCGCACGGAAGTTTTTAATTCCGATGCAAATCCCCTCGCTGATAGCCTGAAGCAGCCCAAGAAAATCGTCCTTGCTCATGTCAACCATGATTTTTCTCCTTTTGTTTTTATTTATTATACTAAATTTTAGGCATATAATTGCCTTATCTTATTGTATTCAAGTATATTAACTATATCCAACGAACAGTTTTTGATCAAACGAATATCACCATAAATATTTATAATATCACTTCATTAAATTATAATTCAAATTTTTCCATGGAAAATAATATGTTGACAACGTATTCTTTTCCCAAGATAATTTGAAAAAACAGATTCAGGTATTTCATTATGGATGTATTAAACGTTTTTTCATTATCCAACCATAAAAAACATAAAAGGGGAAAAAAACATGAGCGAAATTCGCATAGGAATTGTCGGCCTCGGCTGGGTTTCCGAGGCTCATATCTTGGCACTGAAGGCTGCCGAAGGCGTAAAAGTCACGGCAATTTGCAGTTCCCACAATCCATCTCCCGCTGAACTTGAAGAAAGATTTGGAATTCCTCTCAAAGTTTACACAAATCTTCAGGACATGCTTTCCGATTCAACAATCGACGCCGTCACCATTTGCACTGCCAACATGCTCCACGCTCAACAGACGATAGCCGCTCTTGAAGCGGGTAAGCATGTCTATATTGAAAAGCCCATCGCACTATCATACGAGGACGCCAAAGCCATACGCGCGGCCGTAATAAAAAGCGGGAAAACTGTCTGTGTCGGATTTGAATTACGCTTCAGCCAACAGTTGAATCTTCTGGTATCGGTGCTGGATAAAGGCCTCATCGGCGAACTTAGTTATGGTGAAGCGGACTACTACCACGGCATCGGCGCATGGTATGGGCAATTCCGCTGGAGCAGGCTCGCTTCAGGTGGAGGAAGTGCACTGTTGAGCGCAGGTTGCCATGCCATGGACTCGCTGCTCTACCTCATGCGTTCCCCCGTTGAGGAAGTGACCAGTTATTCCACTAAAAGCAAGGCAGAATGCTATGCTGGATATGAATTCGACCCATGCAGCGTCACAATCATGAAATTCGCGGACGGCAAAGTCGGTAAATGCGCCGCGTGCATAGACTGCATCCAGCCGTATTATTTCCATTTCCAACTCGTTGGAAGCAAAGGAAGCATACTCGACAACAAACTTTATTCATCCGAACTGGAGGGGCTGTCAAAGGCACGATGGACGACATTGGAAACCACGACATTGGACTCGGGTGATGTCCTTGACCATCCATACAACCCGCAGATGCAGGCTTTCGTCAATGCCATCCAAAATCATCAGCCCATGCCGAAATCTGACTTTGAATCCGCTTTCCAAACCCACAAGGTCATTTATGCGGCAGATATGTCGGCAAAACTGGGACGCCCTGTAAAACTTTCTGAACTTGACTGAAATGGAAATCGCGTTCGCCAACGGTCAAACAGATAGTTTTTTCAATTAGGCATATTAAATTATTACATTAAAGTTCTTTCCAGAAATTGATCAACATAATTCAAACCACACATTGGAGACTTGCATCATGAAAAACTTTATCACATGCCTATGCACAGCATTGCTCTGCCTGTGCGTTGTATCCTGCGGCAATGGTGCCAACACATCAAAAAAACATAAAATTGGCATTCTCGCGCCAGCCGTCACCCACGGATGGGTCGCCGCAGTCGCCTATTTTGCAGAACAGCGTTGCAAAGAACTGGCCGCGCAGGGAGACGTCGAATACAAATTGTTAACCAGTTCCTCAGCCGAGGAAATGACGCAGCAGTTGGATGACCTGGAAGCATGGGGTGCTGAATCAATCGTCGCCTATCCACAATGGAAAGGCATGGAAGTCCCCATCGGCGGCGCCATCAAGCGCGGAGTGAAAGTCGTCAGTTTTGATATCTCGATTGAAGCCGAAGGGATTTACCTTGTCAGCGGCGACAATGAAAGCATGGGCATTGAAAGCGCCAAATACCTCGTTGACAAACTCGGTAAGGACGCGACTATTGTCGTCCTAGAAGTTCCCACCAGCGGCTCAGTCTCGGAACTCCGTGTCAAAGGCTTTATGGACACGGTCAAAGTCATTGCCCCAAATCTGAAACTGCTTAAATACGCCACAAAATTCACAAGCGAAGACGGTCTGAAGGACTTTGCCGATATCTTGACGAAAAACGCAAAAATCGATGGCGTCTATTCCCTTGACGACGAGACATCCATTGGCGTCCTCCAGGCAATCAAAGAGGCTGGACGCAAGGACATCAAAGTCGTGACGGGCGGTGGCGGTTGCCAGAAATACTTCAAGATGATGCCAGAAAACAAGGAAATCAGCATCCAGTCCGCACTGTACAGCCCATCTATGATTATTGAAGCCGTCAACACTGCATACGACTTGGCTTCAGGAAAAACTGCACAAAAAGTCAAAATCATTCCAACGACGATTGTTGACAGCACAAACTGCGACAAATTCCTGGACGCGAATTCACCCTATTGATGCAGACAACATTGCTGGCATTTCAACGTGCGCGTCACATTTGAGCATATTTCCAAATCATTCGGTCCGACCGAGGTCCTTCATGATGTTTCCCTGACCATTTCCGACGGGCAGATATTCGCTTTGCTTGGGGAAAATGGCGCTGGCAAATCCACTCTGATGAACATCCTCGGCGGACTGATTGCGCCTAGCGCAGGCCAAATCCTATTGGACGGTAAGCCCGTGCAATTCCATTCGCCCAACGATTCGCTCGCCTGCGGCATCGCCTTCATCCATCAGGAACTCAATCCCGTCAACGACCTACGCGTCTATGAAAACATCTTTCTCGGCCGTGAAATACGCCAACATGGCTTCATGAGTCGTGAAGCAATGCGCAGACAGTCAAAAGCACTGCTTGACAAACTTGGCATTGCCATTGACGAAAACTGCTTCATGAGGGAATTGGGAGCGTCGCACAAGCAGATTGTCGAAATTGCGCGTTCCCTGCTCTGCGATGCGAAGACCATCATCATGGATGAACCGACGACTTCGCTTACTGAGCAGGAAATCAACCTTATTTTCACTGTTGTACGCACGTTGAGTTCACAGGGCGTAACAATCATTTTCATTTCACACAAACTCAATGAGGTAAAAGAACTTTGCAGCGACTATGCAGTACTGCGCAATGGAAGCATTGTTGCGCAAGGTGCCATGTCGGATGTCACGCCAGAAATCCTTTCCGAACATATTGTCGGACACGAACTGGCGCAAATGCGCAAGGCCGTGCCGCGTCAGCACGGAGCAGAAGTTCTTCGTTGTGAAGGTCTTACATTGGATAGTGTCTTCCAGGACATCGACCTCACAGTGCACGAGGGAGAAATACTCGGTGTCACTGGACTTCTCGGTGACGGACGCAGCGAACTCTTTCGCTGCATTTTCGGCGACATAAAAGGCGTTCAAGGGAACGTCTTCCTTGACGGCAAGCCATACGTGCCCCGCAGCGCCACTTCTGCCGTCACCAAAGGCATCGCATACGTTCCGTCGAATCGAAAGGAAAATGCAATCGTCCCCGACTTAAGCATCCTTGACAACAGCACGTTGGCGACATTGAAGCGATATAAGCGCCATCTCCTTGTCAACAAGCGCAAGCAGACTCAAGAGTTTCTTGCCAGAAGCACAGAGTTTCACCTCAAGTATTCCTCGCCCGACGATCTAATCACCACATTGTCTGGCGGCAACCAGCAGAAGGTCATCCTAGCACGATGGCTCTATACTCATCCACGCCTGCTCATACTTGATAATCCAACGCAGGGTGTCGATATCGGTGCCAAGCAGGAAATCTACGAAATCATCAGGGAAACTGCTAACAACGGTGTCGCGGTCATCGTCCTGTCAGGGGAAGGGCAGGAAATCATCCGACTATGCGAAAGGGCAATCGTGATGTACCATGGGCGCATCGCTGGTGAACTCAAGGGGGACGAACTGACCGAACAGGCAATCATGCGCCTGGCGACAGGAATCAAAAGCGGAAATACATGATTATGAAAAACATTATCCAATGGTTTAAAGCCCAGTGGTCTGACAAGCCGCTGTTCAGTACCTGCCTCGCGCTTCTGCTGATGATTGTTTTGCAGACAGCGGCGTTGGGAACAGATTATGCTTCATTTGGCGACTGGTGGTCATCGTTCTGCGTCAACTGGATCAACGTTTTGCGCAACAATGCCACTGTCGGCATTGTCTCCCTTGGCATGACGTTTGTCATCATCTCTGGCGGCATTGACCTGGCTGTAGGTTCAACTTTGGCATTGACGGGTGCCGTGTTTCTTCTGCTGGCGGATAGCCAGGGGATTTTAGCGCAGACGGCGTTGGCTGGCTGGCCAGCGTTTTTTATCGCCCTGCTATGTGTATTGATATGCGGGGCGCTTCTCGGCGGTCTCAATGGCGTTCTTGTCGCAGACGGTGCCATTCCGCCATTCATTGTCACGCTCGGAACGATGAAGTTCTTCAGAAGTGTCACGCAGTATTTTATGCAGACGCGCCGCCCTGAAATCCCAGTTGCTTTTCTTGACTTCTCCAACCTGCGCACAGGGAATTTCATACTAATGCCGATTCTATACTGGCTCGTCATTGCAGTCCTTCTGCACATAGTCTATAGCAAGACAGTCTTCGGAACGCATGTCATTGCAGTCGGTTCCAATGAAAAGGCTGCCAAATTGACAGGCATCAATGTCAGATTCGTCAAGAGGTGTGTCTATATTCTGGCAGGAGCGCTGGTATCATTCGCAGCGGTCATCCAGGTATGCAGAATCGGCTCGATGGACTATGCCAACGCGGGTGCTGGCTATGAAATGGACGCCATCGCAGCGGTCATCGTCGGTGGCACACGCATGAGCGGCGGACGGGGCAGCATTGTCGGGACCATGCTTGGCGTACTCATCATTGGCGTCATGAACAACCTGCTGAACCTTATCGGCGTTCCTCCATTCCTAAGAGAAGCCTTCAAGGGAGTCATTGTCATCGTAGCGGTATTGCTCCAGAAAAAGGAAGCCACCTCCTGATTCCGCAAGAATATGGCCGTCTCCACAAAAATCCTCCAATGTAATTGCCATACGTCAAAAACGTGTTAGGTTATGTGTAGCATTCTTTATCACTTCACATACTAAAGATAAAGGAAAAAACTCAGCCATGAAACCGTGTTTCTCATTCATCTACAACAACGCTCTTTTCACCCCCCCAGACGAAGGACCAACGTGGAAAGTTGATGAGTCGCTCACAGTAACTATGAAAGCGACTGAATTTCCTGAATTCAATGCGGTCCATTGGCTTCTGTATTTTGAGAATACAGGCAAAAAAAACACTGGAATCCTTTCCGACATTTGGGATTGCAATGTTTCCTTTTCCCTCCCCTACAAGCCCCCACTGCGCAAAGGCTATCTTTTCGACGATGACGCACAGGCAGTGACAGTCATGCAAGGCATGGTCGATGGACGATTCTATAGCTACGATGATGCCGCATCTGCAACGGAATACTCCTTGAAAGACGTCTATCCCCCCACATGGATGAGAAAATTGGAATATTCCAATGCGGGCAGCCGTTCCAGTGACAGCGTCATGCCTTTCTTTGAACTGAAATCCGAGGGACGCGGCGTAATTGCCGCCATCGG
>JAGCTA010000140.1 GCA_017963875.1 Victivallales bacterium
GTCGCCAGTGAAACTCCACCTTGATCTGGTGGATTGACTTCCTTTACCCAGGCGACCTGAACTGGAGACATATTGGCAGTGAGGGTAAACAACAAAAGCAGAATCACCAACGACCAATGACGGAATCCACAGAAAAGCGCCGTGAAAATCAACACATTGCACAAGAGCGACAGCACTGCACCACCCGCCAAAAACGGCTTCCGACGATTGCCCGCCAAACGAGAAAAGATTCCGCTCCCCAGATTTGAAGCCGCCGACAATGTCGCCATAACGGTAATGACCGTAGATGCCGCCATTGCTGACATCCGGCAGTAATCCTCCAGGAACTTTTTGCCTATGACCGTCATAAACGTGTAGAAGAGTCCCCAGTTGATGCAATGATAAAGTCCAAAGCGAATGTTCTGCCCTCGCTGAAACACTTTGAGAAACGGCTTGATATTGAACGGGACGGGCTTGACAGGCTCCTTTGGAACAGTCTTGTAAATTACTGCAAACAGCACCCAGATGGTCAGAATCGCAAAACCGATGATTGCCAGTGTCATCCGCCACCCAAACGCATTGACGCATGCGACAAACGGACTGCCCGCGACAATACTTCCCGCATATCCGAAGCACATCATGAAACCGAATACGACAGTAAAATTCTTCTGACAATACTGCGATAGCACTTGGATCATGCAGATGTACATGAAACTCGCGCCCAGCCCCGTCAGAACCCGTAGCACGACCATCACCAACAAATTCGTCGAAAAAGGCGTGCCCGCGCAGCCGATGGCAAAAAGTGCACCTCCGACGAATATCGCCCTGAACCCGCCATAACGGTCTGTCACTAGCCCGCTTAGCAATTGTCCAAAGGAATAGACATACATGAACGCCGCGCCTATTGCCGCGATATAACCCGCATCAGGGAGCGCCAAGCCGCTTTGCAGTTCATCAAAAATCGCCCCTGGAATCGCAGTTCTGTGGAAATTCACAAAGAAATACAGGAGCGTCCCAGCAATCAACAGGAAATGAATGTTCTTTTTCATGATACTGTAAAACAATCAACCAGCGATTGCAGTCCGCAACCGCTGGTTGATATCCTCCGCTTGTTACCTATTAGATTTTCGCCAATGCTTGGTCAAGGTCGGCGATGATGTCCTCTACGTCCTCAAGGCCTACGGAGAGGCGAACCATGCCGCCTTCAATGCCAGCCGCGACAAGTTGCTCGTCTGTCAGTTGGCGGTGGGTTTCGCTGGCAGGATGGAGCACGCATGTGCGAATGTCCGCGACGTGCACTTCGTTGGAAGCGAGTTTCAGAGAATCCATGAACGTCATCGCCGCCATTTTTCCGCCTTTGATGACAAACGAGATGACACCGCTGCTGCCCTTCAGGTATTTCTTTGCCAAGGCATGGCAGGCATCCCCTTCCAGTCCAGGATAGATCACACGCTCCACCTGCGGCATTTCCTGCAAGTGCTTTGCGACAACCATCGCATTCTCGCAATATTGTTTCATGCGGACGGACAGCGTCTCCAGTCCAAGGTTCAGCAGGAATGCGGAATGCGCGGCGGGATAGACGCCGAAGTCGCGCATCAACTGCATCCTAGCCTTGATGATGTAGGCGCTCTTGCCGTATGTCTTTGTATAGGAGATGCCATGATAGGACTCGTCTGGCTCCGTCAGTTCTGGGAACTTACCGTTTGTCCAATCGAACTTCCCACTGTCAACGATGACGCCGCCGCCTTGGACCGCATGTCCATCCATGTACTTCGTGGTTGAATGCGTGACAATGTCCGCACCAAAATCGAATGGCTTGCAGAGGACGGGGGTTGCAAAGGTGTTGTCCACAATCAGCGGCACGCCATGGCTGTGCGCCAGACGCGCGAAGCGTTCAATATCCAGCACGGTCAGCGCGGGATTTGCGATTGTCTCGCCGAAAACAGCCTTTGTGTTGGGCTTGAAGGCGCGGCTGATTTCCTCATCGCTGGCGTTCTTGTCAACGAAAATGCATTCGATTCCCAACTTCTTGAAGGTAAAGGCGAAGAGGTTGATGGAGCCGCCGTAGATTTCCGCTGTACTGACAAAACTGTCCCCAGCCTTGCAGATGTTCAACAAGGAGAGCATGGTCGCCGCCTGCCCCGAACTTGTGCACATTGCACCGACACCGCCTTCCAGTTCAGCGATCTTGTCTTCGACCGCCATCACCGTCGGGTTTGCGAAACGGGAATAAATCAGGCTCTTGGTTGGATCATCAAAGACTGCCGCGACATCTGCCGTGGAATCATAGACATAGGTCGTGCTCTGCACGATTGGCACGACACGAGGTTCCGAGTTCTTTGGATAGTATCCCGCATGAAGGCATTTGGTCGCGTCTTTCATCGCCTTGATATTCATGGCTAACAATCTCCTAGATGATATTTAGTGTATTTTGAAGAACAATCATTTCTACCTAAATCAGGTAAATAATATAGCCGTGATTCATAAAAAAAAAAGTACACGCAGGGGGGAACGAGACGGACGGAAGACGGAGACGGACGAGACAGGAGACAAGAGACATGAGACGAGAAAAAAGACATTAGACCAAATGTAAGACGACGAGGCTTGGAAAACAGTCTCGCGTCTCACGTCTCGCGTCTCACGTCTCACGTCCCGTCAGCAATTTTGTCTTTGGCCAAAACTTTATTTTAGAAAATATACTCGTTTTTCCGACTGAATTTTCCATAGTTTTCCCCAAAAAACAGGATGTGGCAGGACGAGCAGGGAATCATCCACGTCGGCATCATCCCCTTCCTGCTCGACGAGTCCATTCTAGGCTGACGCCGCGTTGTTTTACATCAACTGTTCCAATGTGACTTCTGACTGCATGACGCCGCTGTATTTATTGCGTGCCACACCCCATGTAGTGACGAGCGTAAGATGAATGGCATGTCTGTATCCTGTCACGGCGCGGAAGACTGCGATTCCTTTTTCTTCTGGAACTTGTCTTTATTTTTGCTTTTTAGCCTCAAAACATGTGTTATAATCCGCACTATCTCGTTTTTTTTCCTAGATAGTGCGGATTATAGGCCATCACATGTTTGTTTTCCAGCCTGGCACATTTCATCCTTCATTCAATGTGCGGAGACTTCTGACGGACATCTCTGCAGCAGTTCTTTGCCATCTGCGGCAAAAATCTTCAGAGAAACAAATCGAGTCATCCCGCATTGGCTTCATCTCACTGACCTTCAAACAAGTCGTCAAGTGTGATTTCCGCCTGAACAGAGTTTCGATAGGCATTGTGCACCAATCCATTTGAGGTAATCATTGTGAGATGAAGTGCCTTGCGTGTATGTGTAACCTCCCTAAACAAAGACATTTTGGTCAATAGACCATCCAATGTTTTCCTGTCCAAGGCGAAAGGCACATCGGTGTATTTCATCTCGCAGACACTGATGACATTGTCCGCCCTTTCAAGCAGTAAGTCAATCTGCGCCCCCTTTTGACCACTTTCATCCCCACGATTCTGCCATGCGTATGCTTCAGTATGTATTCCGCTGATACCAAGTGCCTCACGGATCTGCTGTTGATGCTGCAAACAAAGATGTTCGAAGGCAATTCCCCTCCATGCCGCCTGCTTCGGTGACATGGCGGTGTTCTCCCAATACTTTTCGTCTTCGCTACCTTGCACAAGAAACCTGAAGTGAAAAAGAGTGAAGTTGTCCATCAACTGATAAATGCTGTCTCTGCTCTTGCAGGCAGGCATTCTATACTTGCGGATGAAACCGCTACATTCAAGAGTTTCAAGAATCTCCGACATCTTTCCAGTAGCATGAAGTCCCAATGCGTTGATGAGTTCATTTCTGCTCATTCCACACCCCTTCCTTGCCAATGTCTCCACTACTTTTTCATATAGTGTGGCATTTCGAAAGAGAGATGAATACAATTCTGCGTATTCATATTTCATCGGGGCATTTTCACTGAAAAACAGCCTGTCAAAATTCTGCGCCAAACTCATTCCCTTGACAAGATAATGCCAATAATACGGGATGCCTCCAAGAGCCATATAGCATTCGGCGATGTCCTTTCTTGTCATGGCAAGTCCACGCTCCAACACATAACTTTCACATTCGCTCAAGGAAAATGGCATCAAATGAATGCGAGACGTTATCCTATTATGAAGCCCTCCTCTGTTCCTGAATAAATGCTTTAGAATCCAAGACGCAGCCGAACCGCAAACAATAAACAGAATGTCTTTTCGTCGGGAAGCCCAGCCATTCCAAAAACCTTCCAGAGCAGTCAAAAACTCCGACTTTGCAGTATCCATCCATGGAATCTCATCAATAAAAACAACCTTTCTCTCCAGTGGACATGTTAAAATGACTTTTTTCAACGACTCAAAAGCATCCAGCCAGTTGCTTGGACAACTCTTGACCTCGCCGTCATATTCATTCAATGAGTTTTGAAAATGCTTTAACTGATAATGTTTAGATTTGCCTGCAAGCCCCGTGTGGCTAAAGGCAAACCTCCCCTCGAATGTTTCACGTATCAAATAGGTTTTTCCAACACGGCGACGGCCATAAACCGCCACAAACTCAGATTCCGTGGACGAATACAACCGTTCCAGTTCCTCTCTCTCGTGAATTCTGCCTATCATTGCTCCATTCTCCTTTTTTCATGCTTCCAACGCTTCGGCTACACTCTTCTGTTCAGAAGATAATATAAAGTTCATAGTAGATAAAGTCAAGAAATCCATAGAAAACATGCGATTTTGGTGCTTTATCTCTCTTTTTTTCTTAGATAAAGCACCAAAATCTATAAAAATAGCCAGATGCGCCCATGAAAAGGCTCTCTTCATAATCCACACATTTCCCTTCCATCATGGCTGGACATTCGCTTTCCCAATACTATAAATAAGAAACGCACAGTTCGGAAACGGTGGTTGCAAAACCACAGAGAGACAGCACCGATGAGTTTTTTTGACAGAGACAACGAAATCGCATATTTGAGGAAAGAAAGAAGTCTTGCCTCAAAAGCGGCACGATTGACTGTAGTAACACTCGACGGCGTACAGTTCCGTATCTGGGAAAGGGAACTGGCATGTTTGCGCAGGCTGTCGCAGATGTCGTTCAGGCCCAGCGCATGGGACAGATGGGCGTACAGCATGGCCACGACAGGCTGTACGCGCTAAAGGAGCGTGTCTGAATTATGTGCTTTCGGGCAAGGTTCTCAATGATTCTATCGGGTATCCACCTTGTAATTTGCGCGAAGGACAGTCATAGTATGCTTCTGCAAGTTTATGGCATCTCCTGTGGTTGCTGCTAGGCTTCCATTAAGATGTCATGAAACCGCTTTTTCAAGTTTACCGTTCTGTTATGGGACGGCTGTGATTTCAATCTGTACTGCACAAGCCTTTTCCAACGGAGTCAATTATGGCGATTCCTTCCGACATCTATTGCAACCCACTGCCGTTACCAGACATTCCACATCGTGTCCTGGTTGATCTCCCGACCTCTGATTTCCGCGAGGTATCCGACCCTGAGGTGCTTTATGACCAAGGGATCTGGTACATGTATCCATCTGGAGGCCAAGCCTTTGTATCACGGGATCTTGCCCATTGGGACTACTGTCCGATTGCCATTGACCAAAAGTTGGGCTATGCGCCGTCCGCCTGCCGTTGCGGCGACCGCATCCTCCTGACAGCCAGTGTCTTCGGTGCCATCAACAAGGAGCCACAGATATTTGCGGCACCCCACCCGCTCGGCCCTTTCAGCAGCCTCGGTACGCCTGTCGACCGTTCAGGAAAGCCGCTGAAACTTTTCGCGGATCCTGCCCTATTCTGCGATGATGACGGTCGCCTCTATCTCTATTGGGGCTTTGCCAACGGACACGAAGGTGAAATCTACGGGGCTGAAATGGATCCCACTAACCCAATTCAGGCCATCAGCGACATCCACACGGTTGTCCGCTACAACGGAGCAAACTGGTGGGAGCATTACGGCGAGCACCATGAGCACGACTGCTACGGCTGGGATGAAGGCATTTCCATGTTCAAACACAATGGCGAATACTACCTGCAATACGCATCGGACGGCACTAACTTCCGCAACTACTGCTGCTCCTGTTACCGCTCAAAAGTGTCTCCGCTTGGTCCCTTCACGCCGCCATCCCGCCCCATGCTTCATTCTCCGTATGGCATCGTCACAGGGACGGGCCATGGCGGCCTCGTGAACGGCCCCAACGGCTCCGTCTGGCAGTTCTACACTTGCCGCATCGCACGGATACACGAATACGAGCGCCGCGTCAGCATGGACCGCGTGACGTTCAACGAGTCAGGAGAGCCGATGGTGGCCGTGACCTCCACGCCGCAATCCTTCAGCATGGGCGACCTTGGACTCGTCCCTATTTCGGAGAACAAAAGGACCACGGCCTACAGCGCTCAGCCTTTCGCTGGGCCGAACCTCGCCGTCGACGCCTGCACGCACACCTGCTGGGCCCCCATGCCTGATGACCCCGCGCCGTCCCTGACCATCGACTGCGTCGAGACTTTCGCCATGACCGCCCTGCGCCTCATTTGGGCGGAATTCGGCTTGGACTACGACTCTGGCAAAACGCCAGAACCCGTGCGCTTCGAGGTCCGCTTCTATGACGCGGACCACAAAGAAATCACGGATGCCCGCATTGACTGCCGAGACAATGCCGTCGATCACAACATTGAGTTCCGCACTTTCCCGCCCGTCGCCGCGCGCTATGCGACCGTGACCATTGACCGCACCCATGCACGTCTCCATCACGGAATCACGGACTTCACGCTCTTTGCTCCGCCAAAGACAATTGCAAAGTAAATGCGCGTCACAATCACTAAGGCAAAACCTGACGCTGAACAAGGAGATTTCCCGCCGCCGTTGCCTCGCGTTCGCCGCATATCAGAGGACATGGAAGTTCTTCTTGAATCAATCGCATCAAATATGGATTGACAATTGGACCTCCTGCAAGAATCACTTTGCGAAACGGTTCGTTGAAACGCCGTACTGCCTCGCCTAAATTGCGCGCAAGACCCTTGAAAAGCAACTTGGTAATCTGGGCAGGCGTCGCCTTATAGTGAAGCAGCGTCCAGATGGCCTCTTCCATGTTGTCGGGGGAAAAAAGCGCCGAATCCTGCGGGGACAACTCTCCAGGTGCCTCAACCGCCTCTGCTTCAGCCGTAAGCACGTCATAACCATGAAAAACACCGCGTGCCTTCCATAGATTGACGCACTGCTGGAAAGACCACATGCCCATGCCCCCACACGTTCGAGCGAATTTTCGTCTTGGAAGCGGCAACGGGCCAAAACCATCAGGCAGTTCCTTTCCAACCGTCCACGGAGCCGCCGCCATGTACCACGTCCCAAGAGAAACGAATGCCTCGCCCGATTCGGGGGAAGCACTTACGTATGATGCCGCCGTATCATGTCCCGCCCCTGAAATTACAGGCACGCCATTGAGGTTCGGCAATTTATCATGGTTGACTTCTCCTATGACCTCGCAGTCTGCCAAAGGAGACAACAGCGGATGGTTCAGCGGCAATCTGGAAATGCCTACAAGCGAATAATTAGAACGAATCACGCCACAAAGATTGTAATGGACGAGATCGGCTATGTGCAATAGGCGCTCAGCCTGCTGATACAGTTCAGGACGTTTTTCCCGAATCCACGCCAGTCTTGCATCAGAGTGGATGTCGCCGCAACTTGTGTCGCGATAGGAATACGGATTGTCCAAAAGACGTCCATCCGAATCAAGCAGGCCGAAATCCTGCGCCCACGAATCACAACTCAACGAAAGGAAGGGACCGTCTTGGACAGAAAGCCGCGATAAACCATCGACAATCGAGTCCATCAGGACATGGAAGTCCCAGAAGATGCCTTTCTCCAGACGCAAGAGGGGCGTGGTAAAGCGATACGTCTCTTTTATCGTACCGTCTGCCGCGCCCAAAATGATTCGTCCTGAAGACGCTCCCAAATCAATCGCGATTCGGGAGCCTTTTTGAAATCTCGCCGTGTCGTTCATCTGATTACTTGCAGAAAGTCCGACCGCCATCAACAAAGAGTGACTGTGCGGTGATGTAACTGGCGGCATCAGAAAGCAGGAAGAGCGTCGCCGCTGCGATGTCCGCAGGCTGTCCCAGTCGGCGTAGCGGCACTTCCTGCGCCAGTTGTTTGCGCTTTTCTGGATCTGGATGGCGTTGCTTCAACAAATCCGTTTCAATCAGGGACGGATGGACGATGTTGCAGCGGATGTTCTCTGGTGCAAATTCCTTTGTGATTGCGCGGTTGAGCCCTTCCAGACCCGCCTTGGATGACGCATAGTCGGCCCTGCCGCCACCGCCTGCGACGATTGCCGCCGAACCGATGATGACGATGCTGCCCTTGCCGTTTGCGCGCATCAGCGGAATGGCGTTCTGCGCCGCAAGAAAAGCGCCGTTCAGATTGATGTTCACAACCTTCTGCCATGACGCATAGTCGATGTCCATGAATTTGACTGGCGACGTGAATCCAGCGCAATAGACAAGGCAGTCCAGTTTGCCCCAGGCTTCGCCTATCTTCGCGAACAGCGCCTTTGTCTGTTCTTCACTGGTGCAGTCAGCCGCCATTGCGAATGTCTTGACGCCTTTTGCCTCAAGTTCTGCCTTCAGCGCGGTCGTCGCTGCCTGGTCTGCAGGACAGTCAAGATAACTCCACGCGACGCTGCTTCCAGCCTCCGCGCATGTCCTGACGACTTCCGCGCCGATACCTCTGGCACCGCCAATGACCAGCGTGCGTTTTCCCGTCAATTCTATTTTCATTTAGAATACCTCCGAAATAGATTTTTCGAACTTCTCAATGACTTCATCGCATTCCGCCTGGTTGATGATCAGCGGCGGCTTCACCTTCAGGACATTCTTGCGGACGCCGCCCGTGCCAAGAATGAGACCGTTCTTGAAGCCGTTCCTGCGGATTTCCGCCGCCTTGTCAGGCAGTGGATTGGTGTTTTCGTCGACGATTTCGACACCGATGTGCATGCCGAGTTGGCGGACATCGCCAATCTGCGGATACCTCTTCTGGATGTCCTTGAGTTTGTCGCCGAGATAATTGCCCATGGCACGGCCATTGGCCAGCACGCCGTTGTCGAACATATCCAATTGCTTGGCGGCGCATGCCATTGACAGCGTCGGATTCGCGAATGTATGGAGTTCCTCCGAATCTGGCTCGAAGCCCTTCAACTTGTCGGAAATGATGATTGCTGCGAGCGGAAGCCCCGCGCCAACTGACTTGCCGAGGCAGATGATGTCTGGCGTGACGCCGAAGTAGTTCGCGGCGAATGTCTCGCCGATGCGCCCGTAAGTCTGGATTTCATCGAAAATCAGCACGGTCTCGAATTCGTCGCACAGATCACGGAGCCCCTGCAGATAGCGCTTCGGCAGAATCAACTGGCCCGCGCTTGCCTGGATTGGCTCGACAATGACGCCTGCGGGCTTGCCAGAAACGCCGCGCTGGAAAATCTCACGCGTCATCTTCAGGCAGATGTCGATGTATTCTTCCGTGGAAACGCCAAGCGGATTGCGGTAGGTCACAGGATTCGGGATACGAATGAATGTACGGGTCAAAGGAAGGAAACGGCTGCCGCCGAAGAACTTGCCGACGCTCTTCGTTGAAATCCAAGACGCGCCCATCGAACCAAGCGTCGAACCATGATAACTGTCAAACAGCGTGACGAACTCGCGGGAGGGCTGGACATTCTTGAAGGCGATTTTCATCGCCGCCTCGATGGCAGGTCCGCCGCCGACCGTGAAGGAAACTCGGTTCATGCCCGCAGGCGCATGGCGAGCCAACTCGCGCGCCAGATAGAAGCGCACCTTGTTGTCGAACCCCTGATGGATATGCGTCATTTTGCTGATATGCTCATGGATGACGTTATTGATTTCATCATTGGCATAGCCGAGCAACAACGCCCAACTCTGGCTGGTGCAGTCAATATAGTCCTTGCCGTCAACATCCCAGACACGGACGCCTTTGCCATGGTCAAGGACTGGACCGCCACGCGTTCCACCGCCCAACATCAAATGAGCCGCGCAATCTTCCATCTCCTGATGCGTCATAGCATAGATTCTCTCAAGAACGTTGTCCATGTTTCTTCCTTTTTGTTAACAGGTGAGCGATTTAATGGGAAATTATCTTTATTTTTAGTAGTTTTCAATCAAGCATTCATTAATATAATCTCTATTTTTGAACAAATCAAGCAATTTTCATAAAATATTAATCATTTTGAGTCATTTTTGAAGATATCGACCAGACTCTGCCATGAATGAAGAATCACTGTGAAATATCCACGAATTCAAAATCAAGGCATTTTGCAAGACTGCGAAGCGCGGCCATCTGATTTCCCGCGACTGCGGACAGATGATGTGCGCCGCCTTCAAGACTATATCTGTCAAGGAGTTCCGCCACACCGCACGTTGGCTGGAACAACCAATAGGCGCGGTTGTAATGGCTCATGAACGGAACATTTTCAGGCACGCTTCCAGGGAAGGCTATAAAACGGAATTTGCCGTTCGGCGTATGCGTCAGGCTGACAAGCGTGTATTCGCCAGGCTCCAGTGTAAAGAACATTCCGCAGTAGTCAGGCGAGCCCTGAACCCAGAAAGGCATCTGCTTCAACTGGACTTTCATGTCCTTCCTCGCCATCGCAGGATTGCATTCCTGCATGTGAGACATGAAAAATCTGTCGCGCTTGAAATCAACCGTGTAGATTTCCGTGAAATTCGCCGAGCCCGCCAGTTCGACCAATTGGCGCATCAGCGCCGCGCGTAGCACATCGCCCTCACCTGCGTATCCAATGCCCTCGGCCATCAGTCGATTGATTCCATAGAAAGGCATCTGACCGAAATTCGGATAATTGACCAATGCGGTGAAATTCATCGTGAAAGCCGTCGCGCCATATTGTGCCAGCAATTTTTCAATCGCCAATTTACGACGGATGGACTCGCGGTGCGTGTCTGGCAGGAGCGATGGCGCGATTTCAAAGTCCTTCAAATCCTGCTGGCGAATCCTCTCGGCCTCCGCATCATCAACCGTCGCCAACGTCTCCAAAAACTCCGCAGCGCCAATATCCGTGTTGACGGGCCCCCAAAGACGGCGGAGTTCATCCGCATCATACTCAAAATCGCCCATTCCTGCAAAACTTCCGCCCAATGAAAGCACCTTCATCGAACGCGCCGCCTGTGCGGCCTTGACCGCACGCAATTCTTCTCCGAGCCTCTGCAAGCGAACACCGTCCTGCCAATGGCTGGAAACGATGCTAAAGGGCATCCCATGCTGGAACATGACATTTGTGATATCGTGAATCCCTTGAACCGTATGGTTGTTGGTCAAGTCATCGGGGACATAATCGTCTGGAATGATGGGCGAATCCTGCGTGTTCCAAATGACGACAGGGAGTTTCCATTTCTGCAAGGCAGGAAAAATCAACATGCTAGGCGTATAGGAAATAGACGAGAGCACCACCATGTCAGGCTTCAATGAGGCAACGTCCGCAGACGCGGCTTCAACATCCGCATCCGTGTAGCAGACGCGGCTCGCAAGCACCTCTGCGACCTTCGACAGTTCGCCCGTCCAATTTCCAAAAGCACGCTCCCAAATCGGCAGATGCTTTTTGCATGTCTTCAGATAAAGTTCAAGCGAAAGACCAAGATAAATCACACGCGGCAGAGACAACATAGAAACTCCTATTTTCACATATATTATATTTTGATTCCCAAGTATCACTCATGGCAGAAATCATGGCGTCAGAAGATGGTATCCGAGCGCCTCCAGGTCTGGACGAGGCTTGTCTGTCACAAGGACGTCAATCTGAGAAGATGGGATGACCAGAAAAGTCGCAGCACGGCCGATTTTCGTGCTGTCGCAAAGCAGGACCCGCCTTGACGCGCACTCTATCATCGCCTGACTGATGGACGCGCTTTCCGAATCGTGTGAATACGCCCCTTTTGCGGGAAGAAGACCGTCACAACTCAGAAAAGCGAGGTCCGCATGGAACTGCGCAAACGTCCTGATGGACGTCGGCCCGAAGAAATCAAGGTTTTCCACACGGAAACGCCCGCCAACCAAGTTGATTTCAATGCTCTCGACATTGCCAAGCGCCTCGATTACCGCTAACGCGGAAGTCACGATACGCAACGGTGCTTTCTCCTTAAGATGCTTGACAAGCGTCCAGCAGGTCGTTCCGCTATCAATGACAATCGTCATGCCTGGCTCGACAAGTTCAATCGCCTTCGATGCAATCAGCATCTTCTCCTCGCTTGCGTGTCGCCGCCTTTCCTCGAAAGTCTTCTCGACCAATGACTGCGGATCGACCGCGCGCGCTCCTCCGAATGTTCTGACAAGCAGATTCCGCCTTTCCATCTCCATCAAATCACGGCGAACGGTCGCAATGGCCGCGCCTGTCAATTCCACAAGTTGCGAAACCTTGACTTCGGGATACTTCTGGATGCACTCCAGAATCACTTTCTCACGATTATCAAATCCTTTTCCCATATATGGACTCCTGTGAGTGCAGGTGGTTTCTTGAATGTTTCTTAAGAATTGATATTTGGGCGATAAACGCTCAACGCATTCATGCGTAACATCTTCCAAAGGTCTGTATCCGACAGGCCAGTCTCAAGAAAGATACCGAGCATGCTGCGTTCGTCAAACCAGTAGGAATCGCTTGCGAACATCAGACGGTCAACGCCGAAGTCCTTGATGGCATGGTGCAGATGGCCGTAATAGAAGATATCCCCCGCGAAGTCGCCGTAGGTCTGCGGGAATCTCCTGCACATTTCGGCAGCCTGAAGATATCCGTTTGGACGACCGCCTGTATGACCGAACACGAAACGCACCTGAGGATACTTCTCCAGATGGACGGCGAACTGGTCGGGCGTGCCGAACCGCTGAGACGGATTGTAGTCGGAAAGTCCCCACGTATGGCTCATGATCGCCTTGTCGTACTTGGCGGCCTTCTGGAAAGCGATTTCATAACGTGGATCTGAAGCATAGACCTTGTGTTCGACGGGGTGGATTTTGATGCCGATGCACAGCGGATCCTTCAGCGATTCCTCAAGTTTCGCGGCCGTCTCCTCCGCATGGTTCGGGTCAAAGACTTCAAAATAGAACGCATGGCCCTGCGAGTCGCGGCAGAAGTCGCCGATGACCTCCTTTGACGAATGATTACTAGAATCATGAAGTGCCAGAGACGGCGTCACGAACATGTCATCCACCCACAATGAGTTGATTTTCCTCTTCCAGACAGACCAGTTGGGTTCTGCCGCGTATGGAGGGAATCTGGTCGGAAAATCCAAAGGAACCGTATGCGTATGAGCATCAATCATAAACGGTGAAATCTCGGGCACAGCGACTTCTGGCACATGGACCTCAGGTTCACCGAGCAGTCTGCGGAAGTTGTTTCCTGCGATAGCGCACTTGGTCTCCCAATCCATTTTTCCGAAGATAATCATGCCGCGCGTGTTGCCTGCGTCAAAACACGGCATCATACTGCCATATAGCAACTTAGACTTCAGTCCCTTGGCAATGAGTCTCTCCAGCGCATACTCATTGGTAAGATTGGATGTCGCGATATAGAGGTTAGGATGTTTTGCAAGAATCGTTTCAATGATGGCGAAATGGTAGACCAGTTTCCTTTCGCCTGAAGCGATAATGAAATTGATGTTCGGCTCTGCAACTGCCATCGCCTCGATTTCCTCCCACGAATGGTCCGTCTGGCGAACCAGACGCGGGTTTGTTGAAGTAAAGTCAAGTTTTCTGAATTCCGTGTTCAGAGTCGTCGGCATATCATCAAAGGCACATGGAATATCCGACACATAGCAGTCCAGCCAGGGCAGTGCCTTAAAGATTTTGTTGTAGGTCTGATTCAACAATTCCAGACGTTTCATTTCAATTTCACCTCAAGTGTTCAAAGAATGTCTATAAAAATGTAATTTTGACTCATAATCACTATATAAATATAAGTAAAAAACTCAAAAATTCCAGAAAAAAACTATGCCTTTTGGCAACGCTCTATTTCCCCAAAGGGTAGGTTCGACCTCTTCGAGGTCGATATCCTGTAGAGGATTGCGTCCCCCAGGTTTCGCTTCGCTCAACCTGGGGTTACTGATATTTGACCCCTTCGGGGTCTTAGCAGAGCCGCCTTGACATGAGCAATTACTGACCTTCATGGGAATAGAGTTTTTGGCAAATGAAGATGGCTCCGCCGCAAGGAGGCAAATTTAGAACACCGTTCTCATATTTGCCGTCGCCATAAACGCTTTTGACTTCCCATTCGCTAACGATTTCAGGAATCATGTTTTTTTCCTGTTCTGAACAATTGACGACAGCGATTGCCACATTCAAGGAATCATAAAAATGTTCTGTTACAATTACTTCACAATCAGAAACGCTCAATAGCAGTTTTTTATCCAGTATCTTTTTATAGACTCTCCACCAAGGCGAATCATAACCTCGAGCAGTATTGGATAGAATCTTTTCCAAAGCAAAAGTCAGCGTGTAAACAGTGCCTTTGCCCAAACGGTTGCGAAGTAGCAATGGATTGCCTTTATCATCAGAAAGGAGGACATCTGCATTTTCAACTTGAATAACCTTTTCCAATCCGCAGTTCAGAGTCAGCGGATTATCGTCCAGGCAACAGTTCAAAGGCGACATTGCCTTACGACGGCGAACTATTTCCATCCCGCAAAACTCTTTCAGATTCGGCAGATTGCAATCATCGGCAGAAAGATAACAGACTGCGCCATTCGCTACATTTTCGCACAACTTCCGCCAATCCTCCAGAGAAATCCCCCCACGCTCTGAGAGGGAAGGCAAGAAATAGACATCCGAATCAAGCAGAGTAGCCTTCGCAGCCTGAAATTTCAGATTGAGTCCCGCCTGCCTCGCCAGAAGATATGTGGAAAAGGCTGTTTCCAAATCATTTGTCACGCATACTGCATCAGGCTTCATGCATGGTAATTCCTTTACTGGCGATTCCTCCAGCATTTTTATGAAACGAGCCATCTGCAAGCCCGCAGGATGTGCCTTCCTTTCCGCAGTGAACACTCCATGCTCAAGACCTGGCCAGTCTCCCCAGTGATATGGCGCAAAATTCAGATGCGCCTGATCAAAAGCGCACCACCAGAGAAAAGCACGACAGTCTTCAACCCATGCGTTCCAAAGCATTGCGTTCAGCGTCCGCCCCATTCCCTCTAGCGAAAGGGCAATATTGCGCCAGTTTCCTGTTTCTTCTGTGAAACACGGCTTTCCACCTATATCGCTGATAATCCTGCATTCTGCCGCCGCCCTATATAGATTGCGCACATGCAGGAAACCGTCAGAGGCGGCCTCGTTGAGAATGTCATATCGATGCACACTGGCATAGTCGGATAGTTCCCCCTGGTCGAAAATCAGCCATTTTGCTTTCATGGGATCAAGTCCTTCAGCCATGACTCCAACAATTGGTCTAGAAGAATCCGCGAGGCGAATGACGTCATGCATCATTTTTGTCCACACCCAGGCATGATCGGCGCTTTTGACTGGAGCAGTGTAATTCATCTCGTTTCCTGTCTCCCATGCGGCAATCGCAGGATGGTCCTTGAATGTCCTGACAAAACAATCATAGAACTTCATCTCCCATTTCAAGGCAAAAGGATCTGAAAATAAATCACGGTTTTCAATCGCTCGGGGGACATAATGCCGCCCAGTCATGTGCACTGTCATAATCGCCACAATTAATTGGATATGATGCCTTTCAGCCATATCACAAAGTTCCCGAAAATGCTCCAGCATGTTTTCGTCCATGCCTGCTCTTCCTGCAAAAGTATCTGGCAACGGCAGTTCATCTTCCCCAAGACATACTTCACGATCAATTTGACCTTCGCTCGAACTACCATACTGCAACAGATGGATTGGCTGGAAATCCGACCACAAAGGAAACACCCTCAGAAGAGAAATGCCATGTTGCTCAAACAGTGCCATATCCTTCTCCACGGTTTCCGCATTCCAATGCCTCCAC
>JAGCTA010000141.1 GCA_017963875.1 Victivallales bacterium
ATGTCTTCTATGCACAAGGTGCCAAGCACATCGGCATCACAGGCCACGGAAAAATCGACTTCCAAGGACTCGCCTTTGTCGATCCAGACCCCAATGTCATCCCTGGCGAAGGCCGCTGGAAACGTCACAGCGACACCATGGTGCCTGGGCGCAGCATCTTTTTCGTCGGCTGTGAAGACATCCGCCTTGAGGACATCACCCTCGTCGATACGGCGGGCGGATGGTTCTCTTGGCTTCTCGACTGCACTGACATCGTCGTGCACGGCGTCACCATGCGTGCCGACGTGCGCATGCCGAACAGCGACGGACTCCACCTGGGCTCCTGCCGCAACGTCATGGTCAGCGACTGCAATTTCCAGTGCGGCGGCGATGACTGCATCATCATCCGCAGCATGCAGGAGCAGTTCGCCACCCCGCGCCCCAGCGAAAACATCACCGTCACCAACTGCGTCATGCGGGGCGGCAAATGGGCCAGCGCGATACTCATCGCATGGACACACGACTACGCCATCCGCAACTGCGTCTTCAGCAACCTCATTGTCAAAGGTGTCCACGAACTCCTTGGCATCTACGCGCCAGATATCGCGTTCAGCGAATCAAAGGATCCGCCACGATATCCAGACACGCCTGAACCGCCTCCCATCGCCCCGCTGGAAATCGAGAACATCCAAGTCTCGAATGTCGTTGCAGAAGTTGACCACCTTCTGACACTTGAATTCGACGATGAAACGAAGGTCTCCTTCGTCCGAAATATCCGCCTGCACAACATCCAGGCGTTGTGCACCTGCTGGCCGCTCATACGCGTTCAGCCGCAGCACAACGTCAGCGACATTGAGTTTTCCGATATCTCACTTGAACTGCAACCCGCTCCAAACGAACCTGACCAGACCCCTCGGACATTCTACGGCGTCCCAGGCCCATTCCTTGATTGCCCCCATGTCCGCAATCTGAACATCAACAACTTCCGATACCTCGGGATGCGACATTAACAACGCTATTTAAAAATCCATATTATTCATTTATATAACCCCTTTTCCAAGTTTAGGAGAAAAACGATGAAAATCAAACAAATTCTGGCCTTTACGCTGATTGAACTGCTGGTGGTCATCGCCATCATCGCCATCCTTGCCGCCATGCTGCTGCCCGCGCTCGCGAAAGCGCGTGAAAAGGCACGCAACATCTCCTGCATCAACAATTTGAAACAAATGGGCGTCAGCAACGCCATGTACTCGTCCGACAACGAATCACGTTATGTTCCTGGTAATTTCAACATTATGTATTACGATGCCCTTGCACTGTACGGCTGCGACTGGCAGAGTTCCTACCGTCCCAGCGGCGAGGCAGCAGCCAAAGGCACCTTCGCCTGTCCTGCGGAGCATCGTGGCTTCGGCTGGCACTGGAATTCGGCGCCGTATGCGTATGCCCACACGCACTATGCAGCCAACATCTATCTCTGCGGCGACAAAGGCCAGACCGATACGCTGTGCAACGTCAACCGCACGGAAAGCCAGGTCACCAATCCTTCCGAGGCATTCCTCATCATTGATCAGGCACAGACCTCTAATCCAACACTCAAGTGGGTCAACTTCATGGGTTTCCGCCACGGCAACGTCACGCCTGGTCCAGAAGGCAACGGCACATTCTATTTCAATGGAGAAGCCATCACTCCCACGGGCAATATCAATACCCTGTTTGGAGATGCCCATGCCGAGACATTGAAAGGGGCGCAAGTGGTCGCTATCAACAAGGTTTCCAGCCAGAATTTCTTCAAGCGCGGAATCAAGTTCTGATTGTTTTTCATTACATTTACATCAAACTTTTTTAAGTCAGGAGAGAAAAACAATGAAAATCAAACAAATCATAGCCTTCACGCTGATTGAACTGCTGGTTGTCATTGCCATCATCGCCATTCTTGCGGCCATGCTTCTGCCTGCGCTGGCAAAGGCGCGCGCACAGGCACGCAACATCTCCTGCGTGAACAACATGAAGCAGATGGGTGTCAGCAATACCATGTACTCTGCGGATAACAAAGACCACTTTGCCCCTGGTGTGTTCAATATCATGTTCTACGAAGCGCTTGCGATATACGGCTGCGACTGGCAGAGTTCCTATCGGCCAAGCGGCGAGGCACCTGGAAAAGGCACCTTCGCCTGCCCAGCGGAGCATCGTGGATTTGGCTGGCACTGGAGTTCAGCGCCGTTCGCTTTTGCCCACACACATTATGCGGCTAACGTCTATCTCTGCGGAAACAAAAGCGAGACTGATACGCTAGCCAATGTCAACCGTACGGAAAGCCAGGTCAGCAACCCGTCCGAAGCGATGTTCATCATTGAGAGTGCCTTGACCTCAGGCTCAACGATGAAGTGGGTCAATTACGTTGGCTATCGCCATAGCATGGTCACGGCTGGTCCAGAAGCCAATGGCCAATTCTACTACAATGGAGACACCGTCACACCCACAGGAACCGTCAACACCCTTTTTGCGGAAGGCCATGTGGAAAGCATCAAGGGAGCGCAACTAATTGCCATCAACAAGGTTGTCTACCAGAACTTCTTCAAGCGCGGAATCAAGTTCTGATTCATTCCCTATATAAGGTACATCCCATGAAAAACCATCCACGCCTGTCCATCTTCTGTTTCCTGACGCTGGCTCTATCCCTTTTGACCGCGGGGGACATTCATGAAATCTCCCTCTTCCCCATTGATTTCCAATATGGGAAGATATCGTTCAACGAGGGGCATCTCGCACCGATATTGATCAAGTTCCAGGGAAATACGGGCAACCTCGCGTCCGCGCAGAAGACCGAACTCGTCGTGACACACCCAGAGGGATTGGAACTAAAGGCCGCGCACAGTATTCATCCATCAGACGCGACCAGTTTCACCGTGACAAACGAGAAGGGCGTCTCCCGCGTATGGCTGACACGCAAATACTGCGGCAGGTGGATTCATCCGTCGCGCTATTTCTGGAACTGTGGTGTCAACCTCTATTTCCAGGCCAAGCCAGGCTCTGCAGGCACCAAGGGCGACATGCTGTTCTCCTTTGAACTCGACGGCAAGCCAGATGAGTTCAAGCGAACAGTTCAAGTCACTATCGCGGAACCACTTCCGATTGTTCATCGCAAGATGAAGAAATTCTCCATCGGGCAGTGGTATCTCCATGCAATACAATCGCCCGACAGAGCACTTTTCGACAACGACATCAATTTCTGGAAAAGCCTCTGCGAACGCCCGACATGGTCGCTTGGAAACGCCGACCTCGACGCCAAGGACAAGACGCGCGTCGAACAGTTGATGAAGGAATTCGATGCAACGTATCTCCTTCATTCCGCGCAGGACACCATCGTGCCAGTCCATGCGAACTACGGCTTCTATGACGGGGGCAGAATCACGCGTCCAGGTGTTCCGAAACTCCAGGACGAGAATGGCAAGGAGTCCTTCCCATACGCCATCTGCCCGCAGTATCTTCTTCGCGATCCAGAAGGCGTCTATTGGGAGAAGAACCTCGTCGAGAGCATGCAAAACCTGCTCAAACGGGTTCCAACGCTGAAGAATGTCTGTCTCGACTACGAGAGCACGCCTCAGAACGGCACATGCGACGAATGCCGCGCTGAATTCGCACGGCAGGAAAAACTTGACAAAGTCCCCACGCGCGACGAGATCCGCGCGGGCAACCCGCTCTATCTCAAATGGCGCAGGTTCCGCGAGCGCCAGCGGACGCAAATTATCGCAAAATATCATCAAACAATGAAGAAGCATTTCCCAGACATCAACCTGTGGATGTGCACTGTCGGCCTAAATCCAGGTCAGGATCCCGTCATGGGCGGTTGGAGCGGCATCGACCCGCGCAACTACGCTCCCTACACGGATTACTTCAACAACATGCAATATTCGGCAGGAAAGAAATACGCTGGTGTCCTTGAACGCTCCATCAAGGAACTTGGCAAGCCGCTTCAGCCACTCATCGACCCCGCCGAACAGGATATCCGCTACTACCATAGATATACCCCCGACACCGTCTGCCAGAACATCCTCATCACCGCCGCCAGCGGCTGCAAGGGCATCGCCCTCTTCCCGACAGACATCTATGACGCCGCTTATCTGACGGTCTTCTGCAATGCATGCAACGCCGTGGCCGAGGCCGAAGACGCCTACGAGAAGCCCGCCATCACCGACAAACTCAAGGCTTCCATCACCAATGTGCTCAACATCAGCCTGCCCGACGGCGACAAGACGAAAAACATCACCTATCCCGAAATGTCCAGCGACATGAACACGTTCCTTCATAACGATGGAACATATTACTACGCAACGTTATTCAACTATTCACAGCAGTCCGACATCTTCTGCCGCCTCGCCATTCCCGACTACGAGGGCGACGGCACAGTCGTCGATTTGCTTTCGCGCAGGAAATACACGGGCATCACGCCAGAGCAAATCCGTGGCGGATTCATCGTCAAACTGCCGTCTGACGGCTCTCTTCTGCTGAAATTCGGTCCGTATGACCACGTGGTTGGCGAAGTGTCGCAGGAGCAAATTCTTCGCGAGGAACAGGCCTGCCTGGAGACGTTGAAGCCCAAGGCGGCATTCCTTGAGCCGAAAAAGAAGGGCAATTCCGCAATCCAGTGGGTCATCGGCAACACAGGCAAGCCCGTCATCCAGTTGAAAGACAACAATGCGACCATTGAGTTCTCCCCAGACGACGGCGCAAATGTCACCGACTGGCGGTTGCCTGGCATCGGCCATTGCGTCCCAGGCGTGCCTGGCAAGTACGGATTCGGGAGGCTGATGTTCCATGACCCGAACAATTACATCCCAGCCAACATTCCGTTCAAACTTGAAAAACTCGACTTCAATGGAATCCATCCGACGGCCGTCATGTCATTCACGGTTCCGCCAGACACCGATGCGGGCGGCGCGGGCAATCCGCTTGAATACCTCAAGATTGTGCGGGAGAACACCTTGATGAATTACCAAGGCGGCTTCCAGATTAAGCACACGTTCATCAACCAGTCAAAGAAGTCAATGAATTTCGGCTTCCGCCTGCACAACGTCCCCATCTGCCGCCTGAAGCCGACCGATGAGCCGCAGGCATACTACTCCAATTGGGAGAAAGTCCCTGGCGGCATCCAATCCATCATCAAGCCAGGTGCGTTTGTCCGCTGGAGTTTCCTCGGCAATCCAACGAACCGCGAAGAACTTTCCATATTCATCCGCATCAAAGGCTTGCCGCTGTACTATAAAATCAGCGGCGATTACGTTGGGCTTTACTTGTGGTCCGACCCGCTGCTCCAGTCCGTCGAGCCACTGTATGAGACATTCACTCTCCAGCCTGGAGAATCAAGGACATTTACGCAGGATATCACCATCATTGATGAACGGTAGTCTGAACCCATTCAAGGAGAAAATGTTAAACGACTGTTATCCTTCATAACCCTTTAACTTATAGGATTAAATGCCAATGAAACGAGTTATTGTCTTCACACTCATTGAACTACTGGTGGTCATCGCCATCATCGCCATCCTCGCCGCGATGCTACTGCCCGCGCTTGCCAAGGCGAGGGACAAGGCACGAAACATCACCTGCGTCAACCAGATGAAGCAGATGGGCGTCAGCAATGCCTTGTACCAATCGGACAACATGGATTACTTCGTCCCAGGCCGCTTTTATGCCGCAAACATGAACATGGGCTGCTACTATGAACGGCTTGCCGACTACGGCTGCGACTGGAATGGAGACTACCGCTCGCAGAAAATCAGAAAAGGCACTTTCGCCTGTCCGAACGAGACACATAACTTCGGCTGGACATGGAATGCATCGCCTTTCGAGTTCGCACACACACATTATGCTGTCAATTGGTTCCTCTGCGGACGTGATTCATACTCCGCTCCAATGGACACACCGCATCCCATCAGCCAGGTCAAGAACACCTCCGAGGCCATATTCATCACTGAAAATGCCTGTACTGGCGAACCTGGCCTCCAGTGGGTCAATTGGATGGCCTACCGTCATGGCAACGTCCTGTATGGTCCAGAAGGCAACTGCACATTCTACTGGAAGGAAGGCAGCACACCGACAGGTACCGTCAACAATCTCTTTGCCGATGCACACTGCGCGACATTGAAAGGCTCGGAGGTCCTCGCCATCAACGCAGTCTCCACACAATATTTCTGGAAACGCGGCCTCAGTTATTGACAACATTTGACGTAGAAAAAGCGGTCTCGACGAATAACTCCCCCCAAAAAGGACATGACAAATGGCTAGAAGAAAACGCTTTACATTAATCGAACTTTTGGTAGTCATCGCCATCATTGCCATCCTGGCCGCCATGTTGCTACCCGCGCTTGCCAAGGCGAGAAAGACTGCCCGCAACATTGTCTGCATCAATAATCTGAAGCAGATTGGACTTTCCAATTCGATGTACTCGCAGGACTTTAATGACCATGTCGTGCCTGCGCTTTACGTCAAGTGCTTCTACCAACTGCTCGCCGACTATGGTTGCGACTGGAATGATAACTACCGCCCTGGCAGTGGCGCGGCTGTCGCCAAGGGCACTTTCGCCTGCCCCGACGAGGTCCATGGCTTCGGCTGGAAGGCGTCGGAGTCCCCCTACCCCTTTGCGCATACGCATTACAACGTCAACATGTTCCTCTGCGGGCATTCGAGTCAGACGGATGTGACATGCAACACGAACCGCACGCACAACGCTGTGACGAATCCCTCCGTTGCGATGTTCTGCATTGATACGGGCGACTCCACCAATCCAGGGGCGAAATACGTCGATTTCCTCGGCTACAGACATGGTAATTCAACAATTGTGCACGAAGTTCCTGGAACGTTCTACTTCCAGAGCGGCGTCACGCCAACTGGTTCGCTGAACCTGACATTCTGCGACGGTCATTGCGAAAGTCTCCGTGGAGCGGAAGTCCTTGCGATTCAGGCCGTTTCAACGCGGAATTTCTTCTATAGAGGAATCAAGATCAACTAGTTTTCTAGAGTCTCTAGAGTTTCTAGAAAATTCTAGAGGCTTTTTTTAAGCATTACCCCACCCCATTAAGTTTTCCCACGAATCAAATCATACAAAAAAGAGACAAAAGACAATGAAACGATTCTTTTCCTTCACGCTGATTGAACTGCTGGTGGTCATTGCCATCATCGCCATCCTGGCCGCCATGCTTCTGCCTGCACTTGCCAAGGCGCGAAAAAAGGCACGCAATATTGTCTGTACAAATAATCTAAAGCAAATTGGTCTTAGCAATGCCATGTACACACAGGACTTCGCCGACCACGTCGTCTTTGGGCGTTATGGCGGCAAATATTTCTATCACCTGCTTGCCGATTATGGCTGTGACTGGAAAGATGGCTACCGTACGGCCAGCGGAACGCATGGAAAAGGGACGTTTTCCTGCCCAGAAGAGCCGCGTCCCATTGGAACGAATTGGAATTCCGCGCCGTATGCATACTATCATACGCATTATGGAGTCAGCCAAGTCCTTTGCTCGGACTCGCAACAAACGGATCCTAATTACAATACCAACCGTACTCTCGCTGCCGTGACGGGGCCTTCGATTGCGATGCTTGCCATTGACACGGCCGATACCTCCAACCCAACGGCAAAATTCGTTAATTTCCTTGGATATCGCCATGATGAAATGACGCCTGGAACAGAGGTGGCAGGAGGTTTTTACTACAAGAGCGGCGTCACTCCGACAGGCTCGGTCAATGCAGTCTTCGTCGATGGTCATTGCGAGCACATTAAAGGGGCGCAAGTTCTTGCAATACAAGCAGTCTCCGCTAATAACTTCTTCTGGCGTGGAATAAAGGTAAATTAATTTATATGGAACAATTTGCCAACTTATGAACATCACAAGACTTTCGTTCGCAGTCATTCTCTTCTCTACCATTATTCTGCAATCCGCAGGACTGGAATGCACATTCTCCACGCGCCCCATGAAAATCGACGGCGAACTACAGGAGGAAGTGTGGTTAAAAGCCCCTGTGATTCGCGATTTCATCCGCCCCGATGGTCTTCCGCTCGAACGGAAAACCGAAGTTCAGATTGTCTTCATGCCGACGGGCGTCGTCTTCGGCTTCAAGGTATTCATTCCAAAGGCGGAACTGAAGATTCTCACCACTGAGCGCGACAAATATTCGAGCAGCGACAGCGTCGAGGTCATGCTCGACACGGCGGGAAGCGGCGATAACTTCAAGCACATCATCATCAATGCGGGCAACGGCATCTACGACCGCGCCTGTGAACAGGGCGGCTTCGTCGGCGATGAAAAATGGAACGGCGAAATCATCAGCGCCGTACAAGTTTACGATGACCACTGGAATTGCGAGTTGCTTCTTCCAAACTATACGCTCGGCATTCAGGCAAATGACAGCCATGACTGGAAAATCAACATCTGCCGCGAAAGCTTCGGATCGCCGACGGCTCCGCGCGAGGTCTCCAGCGTCTGCAACGGAGTCTTCAACACAGCGGCGGAGTTCAGGACGCTCGTTGTTCCGAAGGAGGTTGACCTCGAACGCCACAAGTTGGACGCCACAGAATTGTCCATCGCCAACCGTCTGGTGGACGGCAAGTTGAGCCTTTCCGCCAAGACAACTGTCTCAGAAATGGCAGGTCTTTCACGGTCGCTCCGTGCCGAACTCGCGATTCTAATTCCAGGCAATCTGCCCGTTCGCAGCGAGGAGCGCTTTGAACTCACCCCTAAAGGAACCAGCCCCGTCTTGTTCGATTCTGTGATTCTCGAAAAGCCAGGCAAATACGATGCCGTTTTCACCATCAGGGACGATTCGAGTAACCGCATCCTGCTCCGCAAGAGCCTTTCCGTCATCGCGGAATACACGCCGATCAAAATCCGCATGATATCGCCGCACTACCGCAACGCGATTTTCGCGACGCAGAAACTGGAGAAAGTCGTTTTCGAGACGACTGTCGATTTGCCGAAGGACGCGAAAGACAGAACCGTCACTGGCGGAATACTCAAGGACGGCGTCAACAAAGCGGTCTCCGCCAAGCAGTTGCCTGAATCTGGAAAACTTACGTTTGAGTTTCCTGTCGAAGGTCTGCCTGATGGCAAAATGGAAGTGTTTGTTTCCGCAGGACCGAACAAGGCCACACTGCCGTTGCGCAAACTACCCTACAAGAAAGGCGAGGTTTGGCGCGGTACCGACGGCAATTGGTACAAGGACGGCAAGAAGATTTTCGTTCTCGCAGGATGGAACATCAAATACAATCCACATTATCTGATTGTCACTGCAACAAAAGCCCCAGAGGACAAGTCGCTGCTGTTCTACAACTCCAATACCTTCCTCGGCATCGGCAAAATCAAGGCGGACATCGTGCAGGGGAAGTTGTCCCCAGCCGTCAAGGAGTTCTACCAGAAGAAGATAGATATGTGCAAGGACGAACCGCAGTTGTTCGCGCATTTCCTCTGCGACGAACCTGACATCGCGGGCTACACGAAGGCGGGATTCCGCAAGATATACGAATATATCGTTGACCTCGACCCCTATCATCCGTTCATGATCTCCCCTGGAAGTTCGGGCCTGATTGATTTTGAGGACATGGCTGAAATCAGCGGATTCCATTGCTATCCCAAAGTCGAACCAAAGCGTGAAATGGCCAATTTCAGCAAGATTGTCGTGTTGATGGACAAGGCGATGAAGCATTTTGGCAATTCGCCCGATGCCCCAACCATCACATACGTCCACCAGGGGTTCGACTACAGCGATTCAGGCAATACGGACACGCGCGTCCCCTCCTACGAGGAGTTCCGCAGCCAGAATCTGCTCAGCATCATCCTCGGCGGCAAAGGGCTGCTACACTACAATCGCGGCGATGACAATTTTCCCGAATTGTCCATCGGCATGGAGCCGCTGACAATTGAGGAGAAAGTCATCGGCAACGAGGCGATCATTGAGCCAGACGCAGAAGTCCCCGCAAAAGCGGACCAGGCGGAGTTGCGTCTTCTTGCCAAGCGCAACGAAGCCACGGGCGACTACTGGGTCCTGGCCTGCAATGCCTCCGACAACGCCGCTGATTTGTCATTAAGTTTTCCGCCCTTCGCCAGCCGCCGCATACAGGTTCTGAGCGAAAAGAGGGGCATTGATGCTCCGAATGGCACAATCAAAGACCACTTCAAGCCGTTTGAAGTCCATGTATACACGACGAGCCAGAAAGATTTCCGCCTTGAATCCATTGAAGAAATCAAGGCGCGGATTGAAGCGGCATACATTGAACGGCGAAAGCAGAACGTCGGCAATGTCCTCTATCAGGAACATGAGAACGATACCGTCAAGGTCAATGCGTCAAGCAACAAGTTCATGATATTCCGCGCGGAGAACAGCCTGTGGCATCTGACGGACGGCCTCATCGGAGATTTTGACAAACCCGCCGTGTCACCGACGAGAGAAGGCATCACGGTCTGGCAGGACAATACGCCAAACGAAGTCCCCGACTACGCCGTTATCACGCTCAATCAGCCACAGACCATCGGCAGAGTCGAAGTCTATCCTGCGCAAAACTCGCTGAAGGACTACGAAATCCAACTCAAGATTGACGGCGAGTTCAAGACCGTCGGCAAAATCAACGATGCAGAAGGGCCAATGCAGACCTTCTCCTTCTCGCCTGTCAAGACAGACGCGCTGAAACTTCTTGTTACCGCGAATCGTGGAGCATATACAAAAGTCTATGAAATCAAAGCATTTGAGAAATAACCGCCCTGCTCTGTCATTACCAGCGAGTCTAAAACGCCACCTATTCGTCATGTTTTTGGCGACTAGAATGATGCTTTGCGCATTGCCCCCAGCGTTGGTCGAACTGCCATTGGATGAAGGCGACTTCAATGCCATCGCCGATTGTTCCACCAGTAAAAACGACGTACAAGTCTTTCATCCCGAATATCTGAAATGGGTTCCAGGACCGCGCGGACAGGCCATCGAGTTCAACAATCCCGACGGCAATCACGAGCGCGGCATGGTCCAGGTCAAGACGCCGCAAGGGTTTGACGTCACCAAGGGCTTCTCGTTCACATGCACGTTCAAGCCAGGGGCGAATTTCATCAAACGGCGAATCTACCCGCTGTTCCGCTTCGCAGATGGCGGGTTCAAGGGTAGCGGCGTTCTGATCTTCTGCACATGGAGCATGCTCTGGGCGCGCCTCGGCGTCGATGACAAGTACATTGACTCGCTGACAAACGTCTCTGATGAAAGCATCCTGCCAAACCACTGGTATCACCTTGCCGTCACATTTGACGGTAAAACAGTCACTACGTATCTAAACGGCAGACGGGCTGCCTCGAAGGAGGCAACGGTGAAACAGCCAAAATCATACAACCATATCTGTATCGGCTCGACGGGCGATGGCTACGGCTACGGTTTTGAAGGCATCATCACCAACGTCAAGATCTTTGACCGTGCATTGACCGCAGAAAACATCACCTCATTGCACATGGAAGAATAATATGAGACGATTATTCACAGTCCTTGTCATAGCCTCTGTCTGCCTGTTGGCTGAGAACGCAGCACAGGATACGATGAAGGTACTCGCAGACAGAACCTCCTCGTGCACATCAGAACAGGAAATCCAGACTGTGACTCAGGCGATTCTGCAAGCCAATGATTTGTCGAACTACCAAAAAGGGAATCTCCTGTATTCCGTCGGCATGAAATGCAAATCATTGAAGTTCCATGACTTGCTGCTGGACACCTTCAAACAGAGCATCGAATTGAAAAACACCCGTTGGCCTGGTGCAGAGGCGCATCTTGAAACCGCCAGGGAATTGAAACGACGACAAAAATACGATGACGCCAGAAGCCACTACCTTATCGTCTTCAACACGGACGCCTTTCCGCACGGACAGCGTTGCTATGCGGGGTTGGAAATGTTCGATTTGGAGTCAGAGTTGGACAATTGGGAAAAGGCGGCGGATTATCTGCGCGAGACTCGGGAAAAAATAAAGCCAGTGGGAAGCGATGAAGCGACGCTGCTTTGGAAGGAGGCTGTCTTGCAGTCGCATCTTGGCAATAAGGAAGAAGCGCTGAAGTTGTTTCTCGCTGCGGCGAACCATCCCAATGCAAAACCGCATGTGAAAAGCCACTCGTGGAACGGCGCCGCGCAATTGGCATACGATGCGAAAAACATCAACGATGCCTGCCGTTATCTGCAAAATGCACAATGGCCCTCAGCGGAACTGAAACGGCATTTGGAAGAACTGACGGCGGAAGCGCCTTTTGGCGTCATGCCAATCTTCCCAGCGGAAAAACTTCACCCGCGTCTGCAATACTATGTCGAACACAAAATCCGCGGTGCGTGGGGCGCTGGGCCAGGCAGTTACCGCACGCCGTCCGAACCGACCATCAAGGAAACTGGCTTTGATCCGTCGAAGTATTCGTTTGAAGTCCTTGACGATATATCCAAACAGGGTTATAACATGGTCATGTCCCTATTCGGGCCATGGAAAGGAGGTCCTGGCGAACTGCATGTCATGGAGGACTGGGCGCGCTTCTGGGCCATTGGCTGTCGCAACCACCATTTGGACTGCCTGAGCGTCATCCAGTTCAGCCAATGCAGCGGTACCTACAGAAAATTCTATGACGGAGCAGGCAAGACGGCTGTGTCGCAGGTCTGCCCTGCCGATTGGAACTACTGGGAAAAGGAAATCCTCTCACGCGCACTGATTTCCGCAAAGGTCGGTCTGGAAGTCCCCGCGATGGTAGGTACCGTCCTTGATTTCGAAATGTATGTGCGCGACGGCTCCAACTACCCTGGCCCGTGCCTCTGCAACGCATGTTTCAGCGAATTTCTGTCCCTGACGAAGGATAAATCCCCACAACCGCCTGCGGAGAAGCGTCTTGAATGGATCAAGAGCCGCAATTTGTTCAAACGTTACTGCGACTACAGCAGATGGAAGATGACCGACACCTGCCGAAAGGTCGAACGTGGTATCCATAAGGTCAACCCAGATTTCATCATCGCTTACGTTCCCTTCTTCGAGTGGTTCCAAGGCTGCACGCGCGGCCTCGGCACGCCTGAAATGCCGACGTTGCTCCTGTCCGAAATGGAATATTCCGTCGGATACACGCCATCAATCAAAAAACGCACGGAACGCCTTGCCAAAGAAGGCTATCCTGCGTTGTATGCCGCTGGCATCTGGAACTTCAAGTTCCCAGCCGAAACCATCGCTGGACATCTTTACCGAATGGCAGAAGATTCGCATGGCATGTGGGTCTACACAGTCTATCCTTTCGCGGAAGCGAAACTCTCTCCAGATGGTACAAGTACAAAACTCTACAAGGGAAGCACTTGGCGCGACTACTACAAAGCGATGAGGCTCTGCAACAACGCCCTTGACATGAAACTGATAGACCCAGATTACAAGCCGTCATTCAAGTTGCCTGAAATTCCCGATCTCCCGCCGCCAAAACTCGAACTGACGGCTTTGTCCACGCCTATTGTCATTGACGGCACACTTGATGACTCTGGCTGGAAAGACGCGCCTGAAATCACGCTCATCAACAATGCCAACGGCAGCACGATGAAAATCGCCCCGAGAATCAAACTGGCTTTTGACAATTCCTTCTTCTATGTCGGCGCAGTAATGAACGAACCAGACATGACTGCATTGAAAACCCAAGTCACTATAGATAATGACTTTGCAATTTTCAGCGATGATATTCTCGAACTCTTCCTCGGCTTTGACGACAACAGCAAGGTGGCGCATTGGGGAATCAACTCCAATGGCAATGTCGGCCAACACATGGTATTTGTCGCGGGGCAGGACCGCAACTGGCGTAGCGACGCAATTATCAAAACCACGAAACACGCCAACCATTGGATTCTCGAAGCGGCTTTTCCATGGTCGAATCTGACGCCGTCACTTGTCGGCGAATGCACCTTCAACGCGACCATGAGCAGACGCTACCAGCCAAACTCTGCATGGTCCCCGACCTTTGGGCTTTACATGAATCC
>JAGCTA010000142.1 GCA_017963875.1 Victivallales bacterium
CAACGCCATCCAATCTGCGGGAATGTCCGCGCCGACAATCTGCGTGTTCGCGTCAGCATCAAACTTGTCCGCCGCGACATTGTCGATTGGCAGCATGAATTTCACGCCTGCGGCTTTCGCTGCTTCAAGCGTCGCCTTCGCGGTATCAACGAGTTCGTCCTCGCAAAGGGATTTCGCGATGTCGTGCCCCTGCGCCTTCAGGAAGGTATAGGCCATGCCGCCACCAATCAAAATCGTATCGACTTTCTTCATCAGGTTCTGCAAAACTTCCAGTTTGCCAGAGACTTTAGCACCGCCGATGATGGCGACAAAAGGACGCTGCGGATTCTCAACCGCCGAACCAAGATAATCCAGTTCCTTCTGCATCAGGAAACCTGCGACGCATGCGCCGCCTTTGGCTTTCATGTATTTGCAGATGGACGCTGTGGAAGCATGATCACGATGCGCTGTGCCGAATGCGTCGTTGACATAGACGTCGCCATAACTTGCGAGTTTTTCCGCCATCGCCGCTTTCTTCGCCTTCATATCGGCTTTCTTCGCGGCGTATTCTTCATCACTCATGCCTTCCGCCTGTTTCGCCTTGCCTTCTTCCGCCTTGTAGAAACGGGTGTTTTCAAGCATGAGGACTTCGCCTGGCTTCAATGCGGCGGCTTCCGCATCCGCTGCCATGCAATCTGGCGCGAACTTCACTTCCTTGCCAAGTTTGGTCGCCAGATAATCTGCAACTGGCTTCAGGCTAAACGCCTGCTCGTACCCCTTGCCGCTCGGACGCCCCAGATGGCTCATGAGAATCAGCGCCGCACCCTGCTCAAGGATATACTGAATCGTCGGAAGCGCTGCGCGAACGCGGGTGTCATCCGTGATTTCCTGCTTGTCGTTCAGCGGCACGTTGAAATCGACGCGCATCACAACTTTCTTGCCTTTCACGCAAATGTCTTTCACTGTCTTCTTGTTCATTGAAATTCTGCCTCCAACAATATAAGGTGAATAATGACGCTCTCCCGAAGGAAAGCCCAACTAAAATAAAACCACTTATAATATATACCCTACTTGCGATTTCAGCCAATCCCAAGAACATCTTTTGTTTGGACTCTGCTTTTTATTAAAAAACACTCTATTCCCTATGAGGGTCGATAACAAAGCCATAGTGGCAGTTCAAAGTCCCCGAAGGATCAAATATCAGGTTGAGTGAAGCGAATCCTGGGGGACACAATCCTCAACATGATAACGACCTCTTGAGGTCGAACCTCCCTTCTGGGGAATAGAGCGTTAACAAAACAGGAATTACCTAAATAACTATCTGATATGTATAATCTGATATGGGGAAAAAAAGACTTATTGATTTGCTTTTTTATAATTAATGCTACATTATGTAAAGATAATTAATTTACAAAAGGTTTATTCTATGAGTACAACATCAATCAATGTCAGACTTGATACCGTTTTAAAGCGCGATGCAGAAGAACTTTTCTCATCACTTGGGCTGAATATGACCTCGGCTATCAGCCTGTTCCTCCATCAGGCAGTTTGCGACCAGGCTATCCCCTTCCGTATCTGCAAATATCCAAAGCCCAATGCCACGACGATTGCGGCTTTGCGTGAAGCAGAAAGGCTTGCACGCGACCCAAACGCCAAGACATACACAACTGTGGATGAACTTTTCAAAGACCTGGATGCAGAATGACATACAGAATCCGAACAACGTCTCGTTTTCGCAAAGACTACAAACTCATGCAAAAACGGGGACTGGACATGACGCGCCTTCAAAAAGTCATTGCATTGCTTGCATCTGGCGAGACATTGAACGAAATGTATCATGACCATCCACTCAGTGGTGAATATGCAGGTCATCGAGAATGCCATATTTCACCTGATTGGCTTCTGGTCTATTACAAGGAAAATGATATTCTTGTCCTGACTCTTGCCAGGACTGGAACGCACAGCGATCTGTTTTGACTCCCTGAGCCTTTAAGCAGTTCTCTGAGCGGACACAAATCAACCAACCACATAAAGTGCGCTAGTGCCAAGAATATCTTTTGTCCTTTGCCCCTGCAAACCACCTTTACCACGGCTTTCTTGGCCTGTGCTGGCTGCGCAGCGGCCAGTTAAAGTGCACCAGAAACACATAAAAAAACGCGCACTCCACTCATTGGCAGAATGCGCGTATCAAAAGATGCTTTAACTAGCCCGCCTTATCTGACAGCGTTCGCCTCCCCGTTCCAAAGATCTTCGGCACCGCTGGCCGTGCGGTACTTGACCGCGTTCTGCGTCTCCACATGGCCGTCAAGCATCAGGACATTGCGTCCTTTGCCATGAGCACCATAGTCGCGGACATCCTCATTCGTTGCATCTTTAAAGCCAAACTTCCAGATGGACCCACCTTTGACCTGCGTGGCCTTCCAATGGTCGGCGAGATAGGCGTAGTCAGACGGATTCTTCGCCTGGGACTGATTCTCAAGGGAAGTGCCTCCCGATGGATTTCCGACAAACTTGCTGGCTCCAATATAGGCGTTCATCGCATAACTCATCGTCATAGGAGCCCAATACCATGTGCCCAAATGCACAGGATCCGAAGGACAGATCAATTGGACAATCTCGGTGGCAGCAGTGCCGCCGTAGCCGGCAAGTTGCTGTTCCGTAAACTTGACGGTCTTCGCAGTAAATCCACCAAAATTCTGAGTGTTATTACGAAGCCAGTCCCCGAAATGGCCAGCATTATCGACCTTTTGACCAGCACCCAATAACTTACTTCCCAAATAGTTTCCTTCGTATTCGTCTGCGTACATCGCAGCGCCGAGGCCAAACGTCTTCTCATTGTTGACGCAGGAAATCGCACGCGCCTTATCACGCGCTTTCGCCAATGCTGGCAGAAGCATCGCCGCCAGAATCGCGATGATTGCAATCACGACCAACAACTCAATCAACGTGAATTTAAACAATCTTGTAATTTTCATGACAACTTTGCTCCTATTCCGCATTAACTATACAAAATCTAATCAACGGACCGCCGTCGTCCCCCCATTCCAAAGGTCTTCGGCCTTGCTCGCAACACGGTACGTGACAGCGCTCTGCGATTCGACATGACCGTCGAGCATCAGAGCATTGCGTTGCTTCCCATGAGCGCCATACTCGCGAACATCCGCAAAGCCGTTGGTTCCACCAGCAGCCCAAATTATGCCGCCTTTCGCCTGATAACTCCTCCAGTTATCGCAGATATACATGACGCCTGACGGATTTTTTGCCTGCGACTGGTTCTCAAGCGAAGTGCCATCCGTGGGATTGCCAGGGGGACTGTATTTGTTGCTGCCGATATAGTAGTTCATGCCGTAACTCATCTCCATTGCTCCCCAATACCATGTGACAATACGAATCGGGTCCGAAGGACAAATCAACTCGAGGACGCTCGTCATCGAAACCCCTGCGGACGAATACTGTTGCGCATTCGTGACGCCCTTACGGGTTGTCAGACCGCCGAACTCCTGCGCTTTCGGGCGGATGTAGTCCCCCCAGTGGCCGACATTCGTTATCAACTGCCCTGGTCCATGGAGTTTGATTCCGAGGTAGTTGCCGTCATATTCGTCCGCATACATTGCGCAGCCGAGCCCGAGTGTCTTCAGATTGTTGACGCAGGAAATCGCACGCGCCTTGTCACGCGCTTTCGCCAATGCAGGTAGAAGCATCGCCGCCAGAATCGCGATGATCGCAATCACGACCAGCAATTCAATCAGGGTGAACATCAAAAATCTTTTCATCGTGGAGATAACTCCTTCACTTAAAATATGTTTTATAACAACTACGAGCAAATTTCACCCTTGTCAGCGAACAGCGGTGGTTCCGCCATTCCAAAGATCTTCGGCACCGCTGGCCGTGCGGTACTTGATTGCATTCTGCGCTTCGACGTGTCCATCAAGAAGCAATACGTTACGTGCCTTTCCATGGGCTCCGTTCGAGCGGCCATCCTCATTGGGGGAGTTTTTCTCTCCAATGTAAAACGTCGTTCCGCCAACAGTCTGCACGCCCTTCCAGTGATCGGCGACGTAGGCAATCTCAGAAGGATTCTTCGCCTGTGTCTGCGTTGAAAGCAAACTGCCCTCTGTCGGCGCCGACAAATAAGCGGATGAACCGATATACCTGTTCATGCCATAGGTGATTTCCGTCGGACACCAATACCACGACACCTTGCGGATCGAGTCGCTTGGACAAGTGAGTTCAGGAAGTTGCCACGCGTTTTTGCCGATATTGTCGCCACGCTGTTGCGCGTTGATGATGGTGCTTTTTCGTGCAAGCCCCAGCGAACTGTAACTCTGAACCATCCACTCAAGCCATGGTTCCGTATAGGGTGCGCCGATGACCGCCATCATGCTTCCAAGGTACGTTCCATTATGCTCGTCAGCATAAATTGCCAAGATAAGGCCACCTGTCTTCAGATTGTTGACGCAGGATATCGCACGCGCCTTCTCGCGCGCCTTCGCCAACGCTGGCAACAACATTGCGGCCAAAATCGCGATGATGGCAATCACGACTAGCAGTTCAATCAGCGTAAATCTAAAAAATGACTTGTTTTTCATAATCGTGCCTTTTGTTATTCCGTCCACACGACTTCGCCAGTGGCGACATTGCCTTTCTTCGACTGCCGTGGACGGAAATGGAAATACGAACTGAACAACTGATTGCGTTTGACATTGTCAACCGAACCATCCACGCAAACGCCATTGGCGGAATCCGCATGACGGCCCGACATAGCGTATGTGCTCGTCGCATTGTACTCGCGGAACGTCGGATTGCCAAGATTGAGGAACTGCGTTCCATCCCAACTGACGCTCGAGGATTTCACATCCGCCGCATCCGCAAAGATAAATGGCCTGCCGCCGCCCTTGACATGTGCGTCGAGGATGCCGATGGTCACAGGGTCACCCTGATTATGCGATTGTGCTCTGCAGTTGAAGCAGAAGGTGATGTAATTGTGGCCGTAGGATGTGTCGAAACTCTCCGCAGTGATTTTCTTCAATGAACTCGGGCACTTAAACACCTTGTAGTCGATATCATACAGGTTCTTCAACACATGGTTCCAATATTGGCCATATTGACCGTTGTAGATGCTCTGCACATAATAGTCGCTGTAGTCCATCGCATACATGCTGGAATAAAGCCCAAGTTGCTTCAGGTTGCTGCGGCAGGAGATGTCCCGCGCCTTCTCGCGTGCCTTCGCCAGTGCTGGCAGCAGCATCGCCGCCAGAATCGCGATGATTGCGATGACTACTAGCAACTCAATCAGGGTAAACTGGAAAATCTTTTTCATGATGCTTCTTGAACCCAATGAGTATTTGACTTTTCGATGCAGAAAAAAGAGATATTCCTCAACAATTTAATCAATCCGCCCAGGTGACCTTGCCTGTGTCTTTATCGCGAGAATGGTACGGCCTCATATAGTTTGTGCCGCCTCTGACGGCATTGCGCTTGGCCTGTGTGACCGAGCCGTCGCGCATCAGACCGTTGATGCTGCCATTGTGTCTCATGGACAACGCGTAGGTCGCCGTCTGGTTTTCTTCGCGGAAATAGCAGTTCACGGAACAAAAGACCGTGTCGTCCCACGATTCCTGAGTGGATTTCACGTCTGCGGAGTCGACGAACATGAACGGCGTGCGACCATTGGTGGCGCAATGCGCATCAAGTTCCTGGACGGTGATGGGGGAGCGGGTATGCTCGATCTGATGGCCGAAAATCTCGAAAACATGCCCATAACAGGCCGCCTGGCCACCCTGGGAAGTTGATGTGTCCAAATTTACCGTCTTGGTGGAACTTGGGCACTTGTAAATCTTGTAATCCACTTGATACTGGTTGATGAGGAATTTCGGCCAGTAGCCCTGATTGCCGCCGCCGACAGTATTGTACGCGCTGACCATATAGAAGTCCCTGTTGTCCATCGTGTACATCATCTGGATCAGCCCCAACTGCTTCAGATTGCTGCGACATGAGATGTCACGAGCCTTCTCACGCGCCTTCGCCAATGCTGGCAGGAGCATTGCCGCCAGAATCGCGATGATTGCGATAACGACCAACAGTTCAATCAACGTGAATTTCAGCATTTGTCTGATGTTCATGGTCATTTTTCCTTATTTATTTTTAATTATGATTTAATAGAATTCATTAATTATGATTTAATAGAATTCGCTATTCATTCCTCATTCATTTAATACTGCCATTTGGGATTACGCGTAACATTTTGGTTCGGAGAGCAGTATGGAAACGCAGCATTCAACTGCGTCCTGCG
>JAGCTA010000143.1 GCA_017963875.1 Victivallales bacterium
GGAAGGACGACAGCCTTCCCCGCAAACGCACGCCCAACGCAATCCGCAGCTTCCCATGTGACAAGTTGATACCGCAGGAATGAATACGTGGTAGAAGGGCGCACAATCGTCCAGTTCCTGTTTGGAAGTGCCCGAAGGATATTCTCCCCACGCGCCTTGTGAATGCAATAGTCATCGGACGCGAGAAGCACCTTGTCTGTCGAAGAATCAATCAAACGTGGCGAACTCTCACGGATCGGGACTTCCTTGTCATCGAAAACACGGCAACTGGAGACATAGAAATACTGCCCCGTCGCCTGAGTCATCAGAGGAAGCACGGCCCCGGTTTCCGCCGTCGAATAGACCATGAAATCAACGATGACATCATAGTGTTTTGCGAGATAATCCGCCCTGACGGCAGGGTCCTTCGCGTTGAGTTTATAATACGTGACATTAGGAAACTCGTTTTTCGCATCGTCCAGCGCAAGCGCATCGACAATAAAATCACCTTTCGCCAGTTCGGGAACGAGATACCGCCCCATCGCGCCTGTCGCGCCTATGACCAACACCTTCTTTGCCATAATACTTTCCTTTTGCAAAACCTTTATTTCGTCTGCTGACGCATTTTCTCTAAATAGGCAAACAGACACCCCTCGGCAGCATCACGAACCATCTTTTCTAAATCCTCAAGCGTATCGGCCTCAGTCACACATCCTGGAATATCAGGGACTTCTGCCCAATACCCCCCTCTCGGATCTGAATGAATTATATATTTAATCTGTATCATAAATTTCTTCCCATTTGGATTATTCCAAATAATTATTTCTATTATAGTATCTTAATCTTTTTCGTCAAACAAACTCACATCTAAAACATTTCAACTCCAGTTATCCAAAGAACGTTCTCCCAAAACAGTACTCTGATCCGCAATCGTCCTTCCCAGCCCTACTTCAGTTCGATGACTTTCTTGAGCGCCTTGACTTTTCCGCCAATTCGGATTCCCTTCAGTTCGGGCATGTGGACGTGCCTGAAAAACTCCTCGGTCGGGATTTCCCCCCTGTAAAGTTGCTGCCGTTGGATGACCTGCCAACCGTTGCCCTCCCCTATCGTCTTCTGTACCCAGACGACGTCAATGCTATGAACACATCCATCAAGTTTCGTGCCGCTTTCGGCCAATGCCGTCCCCTTTCTCAATTGCTGCATCAACACGCCCGCCTGTTCCTCCGCAAACTGCACACTTTCGATTTTCTTCGTATCGAAGAACCCCTCCCATCCGCCGATGCGGTCCTTGCGCAGCCCAAGGCTCTCGTTGATTTCTGCGACGGCCTTTTCCGCAGCCGCCTTTTCTGGCTGGTTGGCCTCATCAGCCAAATGATGCAATGTCAGTCCCTCGTGGAACGTCATCTGGCCATAATTGATGACGCACACATCATAGAAGTCATGCGGCAGTTTCTCGAATATTGCGACCTTCCCTCCATCCTTCATTACCGCTAGGCGCGGCTTGAAATTCTGCCGTGCGTCCTCATCGGTCCCGACACGCGACTTCCGCAGTTTTCTCGCCGACCAGCCGTATGCAATTACCTTCCTCGTTTTGCTTGGCGTGGAAAACCTTATGACTAGGCCGCCTGACGCATCATCCACTTTCGTCATATCCGCATAGAGGTACGTGCTGACGCGAACATCCTCCGTCGTCTTTTGAGCGAATAAAGCCGCACATACCAGCATCATCGACAGCATACATTTCAACTTCATCATATTTCCTTTCTGCATCCGATGATGCAGCCTCCTTCATTTACGCTTAGCAGCCTCATGAGCCAGCGGATGATTCGGGTAGGTCTCGGCAACTTTCTTGAAAAGGGCCTTTGCTTCCGCCCCACGTCCCATTTTTCCATAGACGACCGCCAGTTCATATTCGACATCAGGGAGGAAAGGCAGTTCCTTGTCTGCACTCATCGCTCCCTTGAGTTCGCCTTCCGCGCCACTAAGCCAACCACGTTTTTCGAAGTATCTGGCACGCACAAGACTAAAACTGCCATTGCTTCTGTCAATAGGCGATTCCAATGACCAACGCTGGAGCGCGTCCCGCGCATCCATCAGCCGTTGTTGTCCGATTGCCCTCTCCGCCGCCTCATGAAATGACGAGCCTCTAACCGCACTGCTTTTCTGATTTGAGCCAAATCGCTTTCCTTCCAGCAGTTTTTGAAACTCGCCCTGTGCCTCATTATAGCGTCCGCTCTGAATATAGACATCCATTAGAAGCGATCCATAGAGTTTCTGAGGCAGTTTTGCCCCATACGTTGTCAGCCAGTTTTCTGCAAGAGACTGATTTCTCATGCCGAAAAGAGCGAATTCAACGGCCTCTGGTAGAATCGTTTCCCTTTCTGTGGCCCTGCCCTCCTTGAGCAGTTTCACGTATGCGTCCTGTGCCACGGCGTGTGTCTGGGTTCCCGCCTCGCCATTCGCCCCTGCCCTGGCGAGGCAAAGCAACGCATTCCGTCGTTCCTCTGGTCTGCCCTTCTTTGTCCGAAGAAACGCCTGGGCTACTGGAACGCACAAGGGATGACAATCTCGCCATTGGAGAAACGTCAGCAAAGCCAACAACGCCTTGGCATCATTCATCTTCTCTACCTTCTGCGATTCAAGTATATGCGCATAATAATCAAAATCCTTCGCATTGGCGGCGATTTTCCTTGTCGGCGGTGCGTTCATCGGAAACACGACGGTTCCTTCTGCCTTTGCTCTTTTGACGGTCACTTTCACAGGCACAGCAGAAAGTTCCGAAAAAAGCCTCGTGACTTTTGCTCCTTTCATCGTCACGCCATCCGCAAACTCCCAGTTGGCCTCCTGACCGCTGAACGTGCTCAATTCCGTTTCAGTCAAGGAACATTCCTCCAATTCCATATAGGATTTATGAACGTATGAAAACGCAGGTACACCCATTGCTTTGTTATGCGCCTCGACATGCTTCAATGTCGCATGCCCGCCTTGCATGAAATCAGCCCCCTGCACAAATAGGACTGAGGCAACTTCCTTGCCCTTCATTACCGCTCGCCCCAGAGCCGCCCCAAACACAACTGGCGGCTCGGTCTCCCTAGAAAAGGCCACCATTTTCAGGTCATGGACACCCGCCTTCAACTCAATGTCTTTATGGGATGCCCCCCTGAGATTCGCATAGACGTTGCTGTTCTTCGTTGCATCTATCTCCAGTTTGCCGTCAATATACAAATACGCAGGCCCGCTGGAAGCGATAAACAATGTCCGCACGCCCGCTTTCGGGACATAATACCGTCCCTCAAACACCATGATGAAGTTTTTTCTGGAATCAAATGTATTGGCGACCTCACCGATTTTATCCACGACTTTTTTGCCAATGAATTTCGAGATGCTCAACTGACGTTCGGCCTGCGCCACGCTGCGGATGGCATTCTGAGATTCCTCAAACGTTCTCAACTCACAAGTCAGAGGCTTCTCAAAGGACGGCATTTTCGACGCGCTGGATTTTGTCCCGAAATACGCATAGATTTCCTTTGATGTCTCTGCGGGGCGTGCCAGGACCAGGCAGGTGCCTGGCCCGCTGCTCCCTAGTTGTGCACGCTTGAGTTGCTGCCCTGTCTCATCAAAGCAATAGACATCCCGACCGTCTGGCTCCCCGACGCCGCAATGAGGCACCTCAATGACAACGCCGCATTGCGGGTTATTCGATTTCGACTTGATTTCGTAAACCGCACGGTAAGGCGAATTGCTGTGATGCCAGGAAACCTCCTTGCAGAACACGATGGAAGAAGCAAGCATCACAAGGCATAGTATCCAATGATTCCGCATAGCACTCTTGCCTCCACTTCCAACGAGAATCATTTTTCCGTTGGCACGACAATACCGCGCATAATGATGTTCTGGCAGAACAGGAAAATCAGGAATGTCGGAATCGCCGCAATCACAAGGGACGCATAGACGACACCCTGGCCGTAGTTCTGCTGCATTTCATACAGCCAGACCATCATCGTCCACATCTTCCTGTCTTGGCAGATGACGAACGCATACATGAACGCCGCGTATGACGACATGAAGGCATTTAGAGCGATGACCGCCAGAATCGGCTTCGAAAGCCCCATTGTGATTTGCCAGAAAAGCGTCCACTCATTGGCGCCGTCCAGCTGTGCGCTTTCATAGAGTTCCTGCGGCAGCGAGTCGAAAAATCCTTTGAGGAGGAAAATCGAATAGCCGTTCGCCATACCAGGAAGTATCAGCGCCCAGAAGGTATTGAGCATATTGAACTGCCTCAGCATGATGAAGTTTGGGATACCCGTAACCATCGGGGGGAAAGCCATGGTACACATGAGAAACAGCAAAATCTTATAGGTGGACGGCATGCGGTAACGGCTCATAGCGTAGGCGGCCAGCGGGTTGACCAACAGTGCGACGAGAATGCTCAGGCCGCAGAAGATGATTGTGTTCAAGATACCGCGCCCATGGAAAAGCATGTACTGGAAAACCGTTTTGTAGTTTCTTGTCACAAATTCCATGCGAAGGTCACCGATATGGTCGTCAAGATACATGAGATGCGAGTCCTTCTGCATCACCTGAATGTCATCGAGTGTCTTCCATTGGGTACCCATCGCCTTGTTTGCCGCCTCCAGCGAACCGTAAGTTGCCATCATCCAGTCCTGGAACCGCGTATCGACACTATGGATGACCAGTGAGGACAAGGGGGCACAATAAAAAGCACCATGCTCATTCTTGTAACCCGTGAGGAAGCCATTCCAGTCCGAACAAGCGAATCCCTCGAATGGCGGCTCGTCTTCAAGGGGGATTTCCTCAAACGAGGCATAATGCGTTCCCATGGCCGTGTTGAATTCCGCGATATTTCCGTGATACTGTTTATTGAGACTTTCGCGTTCCGCAGCAACGTCACATACAATAATCGGCACTTGTTCGAAGGACGAATACTCCTTCTCGTACCGCTTGTTCAGGACATCCAGTCCACGGCCATCCGCGCCATCGGGATACTTTGCCTTGAGATATTTCTGGAAATCCGCAAGAGCCGTCGCATTGACGCGTATCCATGCACTGCAAAGGATTTCGCGCACAAAGCGTTCCCACTCTGCCTTTGCTGGTCCATCGGCGGGGCAGCGCCTTGGCAACGGGACGTCCTTCCAATCAGCATATGATGTTCCATGAGCCTCATTATACCGTTCCAGCCCCGAACGCACGATGCCATCTTTCCCCTTGATTTTCTGCGAATACTGCGCCCTGAGAAAAGTCCGTATAAAATAACCGCGGATGGAGAAATAGGTTCTTAAGCCGACTGGTGCTTCCGCCATGAGGCGGTACACTTCTTGCGAAAATGGAGTATTCTGCGGTCTATTCCTGCGCACAAGCATGGAAATGTCACCAACTGTAATCGAGTTCCAACTGATGAACTCTGTCATCAGCATACGGTTTGCTAGTGTCAGGTCTCCGTTGAATTTTGTCTCCAGACGATTTGTCAATTCACGAAGGGCACCTGGAATCGTCTTGCTGCTTGGCGTGTAGAGATAACCGATGCAGAACGAATAATTTGGCATTGGAGTCTCATTGACGAAACGTTCCCACGCCTCCGCCCGAGTGGGATTCCCGACAGGGATGTTCTCCATGGTATCGTAGGAGAAATGCTGTTCGTTGTAGGCATATTTCATTTTGGCGAGGCTTTCGTTGAAAAGCCCCTCCAGATGCTTCGCCGCCATCCAGTCGCGGTCGTAGAGGAAGCGCGGATACATATCGAAGTAGCGAATATCCATCGCGCTTTTGGTGCTGCCTGAAATCATCAGCAGGAAGGGGTAGATCATGGTCGCCCCGCCGATGACAAGAAATGCATACATGCCGAAAAACAGTGCACGGACTTTTGTCTGCTTTCTGCCTATGGTGGATATGATGCTCATGGTAATATTATGTCAGTTGGGTTGTGGGGACGGCGTCTGCTCGCCGTCGTAAAAAAGGTTATTTTTTGCCAGTGTTCGCCTTGAATTCGATCTTAGAGAGAATCTGCAACTGATAGACGGTAAATCCTATCAGCATGAACCCCAGCATCCAGGCCATAGCCGTCGCAGGGCCGAATTTCAAATACAGATACGCCTTGTAGAAAATATGGAGTTCCGCGACTTCAGTGCCTTTGGAGCCGCCTGTCATCGCAAGAATGAACGCTGAAGAAGCCCATGAATGGATGAACACGCCGACGAACTGGATGATAAGCAGCGGCTTCAGCATCGGAATGACCACGAACAGGATTTTGTCGATGAAAGTCGCGCCATCGATGTCAGAAGCCTCGTAGAAATCGTCTGATATTCCCTTGAGTGCGGCAAGATAAATAAGGCAGCCAGGTCCCATGCCCGCCCACACCATTGGGATGACGCAACAAAGCATCGCTGTATCCGTGTCGTCCAGCCAGGCATACGGATTGACCATGCTGTAGAATAGCCGCAGGAAATACTTCAGAGGAGCGTATGCGTCATGGGTTGTCGCGTATGAGATGCATAGCAAGCCGATGCCAATCAGCAATAGCACCCCCCACTGGATGGAGACAGAACGCTTCCCACGCCGCCAGGCACGCGCCGACAACAAGAGGATTCCGACGCCAACTGCCAGCACCGCCGTGTAGAATCTGATAATCCAGGCTTGCAGAACTTCATTTGTGGGATCCTTTGCTGTCGATGTCAGAATCGGCCAGGCGAACTTGGAAAAGAACCAGAAAAGTGCGATTCCAACAAGCATGCAGACGATGCTGGCAAGCGTGTTTCCATGCAGAAATAGCCGTTTCGAAAAGAAGAACATGATGAAGAAAAACAGCAATCCAAGAAAAATATATGAGAACGCAGGAAGTCGTAGCATAATCGCGTTGAGCACGCCAGATTCGTCATTGGCGTAGAAAGACCTCCAAAGGAAAATCACAACTAGTCCCGTAATGACTGCGGGGAGATAGAATATCGTCCTGAACAGAATCTTTCCTACAGGAATTTCCTGAAGAAGCACCGCAAGGATGACTGGCGGAAGGAATGTCAGCATGACCACGAGGAAGCAATAGCGGAAACTGTTCCAGATTGCCATCCACCAGTCACCATCCCACAGCATATTGGCAAAATTGTCCAGCCAGACGAATTTTGAGGCACCGATGATTCTGTAGTCCTGAAGTGCCATCAGGGAACCAATGCAGAGCGGGACGTATTTCCAGATAAGAATCGACAATAGTGCTGGTAGAAGAATCAGGTACGCCGTGCGGTATTTACGGAACCCCCAGCGCACTTCCTCCATTCCCTCAATCTTCTCTGGAGAAAACACCTTGACGATTTTGCGGAAAACAAGCGAGAACGCGATGACGATGGCGAGAAACACCGCACCAGCGGCAGAACGGCGCTTCAGCAATTCCGCATCCGACAGCGTTCCAAGCATCTTCTCCTTTGTCTGGATAACACCGTTGTGCAGCGCGGCCTTGAGCATTTTCCTTCGGATTTCCAGTTCTGGGACAACCTGCCCCGCCGCCTGACGTTCCAACGCCTTTTCCATTTTCTCACGATCATTAAGCGGCAGTTCTCCCTTGTGCGCCAGTTCGTCTGTTTCATTCATCGGGCGCGTCATCTGGAAATAGACAAGTTGGCAGTTCTGGCCGTATGGTTCGGGCTTGCCAGTGTCGATGGCGATTTCAAACGTCTCTTTCCAGCCTTCAGGCGCAAGGCGTACAAGGTCATTATAACCGAAGCGCTCCAGATAGTCTGGATTGACGTACTGTCCAAGACCACCCTCGACCATGATTCGCGTGAAGATGCCGACCGCTTCCTCAGATTCGCAGAACTTGAGATACTCCCAGGCGGCATCCCGCACGACAGGATTGGTACAGCCCGAGAAAATGCCCCTCATGCGCGCATTGATTTCGCCGCCGCGATGACGGACGCCATCCTTGTCTGGATACCCAAGGGGTACCGCGACCATTCCCACAAGGTCTGGATTGATAGTCTGAAAGACACGTTCATCAATGTAGGCGGGAAAGAAGCCAATCTGCCCAAGTTCCCATTTCTTTGCGTCCTCGGATTCCTTTGTCGCATAGCCATAACGGTCACGACCGTCCTCATCGACCCAATGTTCTGCCGTCAACCGAAGATAGAAATCCAGCGCGGTCGTCGCCTCGTCCGAATCAAAACAAACGCTCCAGGTATCGGAAGGAGCATCGTAGACCATCGCGTCACCACCTGCGGACCAAAGGAATGTCACCCAATACCAACTTTCCGATGGTCCCTTTCCAAGTCTAATGCCATAGATTCCCTCTTTTGGATTGGTCAGCGTTCGGCAGTAGTCGAAAAGATTCTCCCAAGTCCAGTCGTTCTGCGGTTCAGGAAGACCGTATTTCGCAAGAAGGTCCTTGCGGTACAGGAAGACTTTTCCCAAAAGCCCGCCGTTAGGGACAGTCCACACGTGTCTTTCGCCATCCGCCCCCTTGCGGTTGACGACTTCCATCACCTGCTTGCTGTAGATGAAATTCCTCTCATCTTCCGTCAAACCCGAATAATATCCGTCCTCAGGCTTGTCAAGTGGATAGAGGAATCCCTCGCGGATATACGTATCTGACTGACGGAAATTGACATAGATGATATCAGGGGACACACCGCCAGCAATTGCCATCAGCGGACCAGAGTCACCGCTCGTCCCCGTAATCTGAATACCGCTGGAACTGGACAATTCCAACTGGACATTCTTCCAGTCAAAGTCACCGTATTTTTCTGGATTTGCCTCATATTTCATGCGGTATTTTTTCTCGAATATCTCTGGGAAACGCTTCAGAAACGTGTTCATGATTGCGACTTGCGACCGCGTGTGCGTATCTACCGACGTCGCGTTTGGCAACGAAAAGCAGACCACATTGATGATCGTGCCGTCCTTCTCGACGCCGTCCTCTCCAACGACTTTGCCTTTATAGACCTTTCCACCACCGAACAGATACGGCGAAAATGCCAGAAGAGCCAGAAAAAAGCATGATTTCAGTCTCATATCGGAATACCTTGAATGACAAATGGGTGTTTCGGGCTGATTCTTTGACTGACGCATCTTCTTGGGCAAGTAACCTTGTTCCAAAATGCCGTCAAGATGTTATTTTCCCTAACTTAAAGTGCAATTGCCAAATTGTCAAAGACAAAAGACTCTTTTTGACAAAATTTCGGGACCTATTTCTGAAAAGAATCAAATGAACGCCTTAAAAAGACCGTCATTGCTTCAATATATTTTAAAACAACATATATTATTCTTCGATTACATAATGGCTCTTTTCACCAAGAGGATTGGTAATTGCTCATGTCAAGGCAGTTCTGCTAAGACCCCGAAGGGGTCAAATATCAGTAACCCCAGGTTGAGCAAAGCGAAACCTGGGGGACGTAATCCTCTACAGGATAACGACCTCGAAGAGGTCGAACCTGCCTTCTTGGGAAATAGAGCGTACAAAATCAATCAACAAAAGAAAGAAAATTCATCCATGTTCACGAAACTCCCTGCATATCCACTTATTACCAACGATCCATATATTTCCATCTGGAGCAGGACCGACCATCCTGCCGAGTCGGACACCATCCACTGGTCTGGGCCACGCAAACGTCTGACAATCACGGCGACCTCAGAAGGAGTCGAATATGCGCTCGTCGGATTGTCCACTGGCCAGCGTGCGGAACTGTCGGCGCGAGAAGTCACGGCTACATCCACAAAATACACTTTCAAAATCGGGATGATGGAACTTTCCGTCGCATTCCGTGCACCATTGCTCCTAGATGACCTGAGGCTCACAAGCATCCCTGTGACTTACCTGCATATAACTGCACGGTCCTTGGACGGACAGATGCACAAGGCTGAATTCAAAATGGAATGGCATGACGACATCTGCCACGACAGTTCCACACCCCAACCACTTGCAGGTAAAAATTATGCCTCTGGTAATCATTATATCGCCTGGATGGGGGGAAAAAGCCAGCCGATGCTTGAACAATCTTCAGACCATATCACTATCGACTGGGGCTATGCATATATCCTTTCCGACACGCCCGTGGCTTTCCACCGCATCCGCGGCCACTGGGCACTTGGATGCGCCAAGACAATCACCGTCGGCGAAAAAGACGCTGAAACCTGCATCTTGCTCGCATACGACGATGTGGCATCCATCAATTATTTTGGATATATTGCCCAGGCTTTTTATCATTCATGCAATCAAGAATCTTTCATCTCGGCTATCAAGCATTGTTTTGACCACCGCGATGAAATCTTCCAGCGGATGTCTTCGTTTGACTCGCAGTTGTCCGCCGATGCTCTGGCCGCTGGCGGTGAAGATTACCGCACGATAGTCACTGCCGCATACCGTCAATCCATTGCCGCGCATAAACTTATTGCCGACCGTAATGGCAATCCCGTCTTTCTCTCCAAAGAAAATGACTCCAATGGGTGCATCGGTACTGTCGATGTCAGTTATCCCTCTATTCCGTTGTATTTGCTCTACAATCCAGAACTCGTGCTTGCCATGGCCCGTCCAGTCCTTGAGTTTGCACGCATGACTGTCTGGAAATATGATTTTGCACCCCATGACGTCGGGCGTTATCCATACGCCACAGGACAGGTCTATGGGCTGGCCACATCCTATCTTGACGAAACCTGCGATCCAACGGGCATAAATGAGGTCTATCCGCCATTTTATCTCTACGATGGTTCAGAAAACCTCTACAGCGACAAGGGACAAATGCCAGTCGAGGAGTCTGGAAATATGATTCTGATGCTCGCCGCCGCAATCAAGGCTGGAGGGAACGACCGCCTTGTAAAGTCGAATCTGGATTTGCTTGAAAAATGGGTCAGATATTTGGAGCAATACGGCGCTGACCCAGGCGAGCAACTTTGCACCGATGATTTTGCAGGCCATCTGGCGCACAATGTCAACCTCGCCATCAAGGCTGTCTGCGGTCTCGCTGCGTACGCCTTCATCATGGAGCACTTCGGTGAAACGCAACAGGCGGCACACTACCGTGAATGCGCAAAGTCAATGGCGCAGCAGATTCTCGAAAAATCCCGCAACGGGAAAGGCACGGGACTGACACTGGACGGCTCTGGCTGGAGCCTGAAATACAACGCCGTCTGGGATGTCCTTTTCGGATTCGGACTCTTTGACGACCGTTTCTTCACTGAAGAGATACAACGGTATCTTGACGAGGCAAACGAATACGGCGTCCCACTGGATTCACGCGCCACCTACACCAAATCTGACTGGCAACTGTGGGCCGCCGCACTTGCACAATCACCCGAAACAGTCGCAAGAATCAGCGGTCCAATGGTCAAATACCTTGCCGAAAGTACCCCGAGAGTCCCATTCGGAGACTGGTATGACACAAAAAGCGGCCACCCCATCCACATGTTCGCGCGTTCTGTTCAGGGCGGCCTTTTCATGCCGATGCTTTGCAGAAAAAAAGGCTAGTTGAAAACGCCCCATCCCCGCCCTTCCAATCAAGGTTATCAACCAATAAATCGCCTTTTGTTAATTGGAATATATTTTACATAACATATCTTATTATATTCATTAACTGGATTTCAGGGGAGTAGAAACAATATGACTGATAGCAGTTTCAGCGTGATTTTGTCAATGGTAGTCCCTCCTGTGATCAGTATGCTCATAAAAGAATTGCATCTATCAGAGCAGGAGGCTATTACTGCGTTTTATTCATCACGTGTTTATGAAGCACTTTCTCAAGAGGAACTCAAGACGTGGCACTTTGGCCCCGCAATGCTCTGTGAAATGTTCAAGGAGGAACAGAAAAACGGTTCATTTGAATGGCCAGAAGAGGCTTGCTGAAAATTATGGACAAGGAAGGTAAATTTCTAATCTACTGCATTGAACGCTATCGCCAGAAAAAGGGGCTCAACGGCGCAGACGTCATTGCTCTTTTCAATCAATATGGCATCATGGAGTTCGTGCGGCAATTCTTTGAATTACTTCATTTAAATAGTGACGAATTCATTGTAAAGGAGATTGATGATTACATTGCCGAACAGAAGGCTGGCCTGCCCCAGATAAACATTCCCCCAACTGCACGACAAATTCAAACGTTTTAGAACAAAACAAGCCGATTTCATCTGAATTACATCCTATAAATGGTCAGCCCTCAATAATCTCCTAGTACCACATTCTGTTATTCTCAATAGTCATGACCAAATCGTCCAGAAAACATATTCCAGAACTTCTTGCACCAGAAGGCGATTTTTCAAGCCTTGTCACGGCGGTTAAGGCTGGATGTGAGGCCGTTTACATCGGCGGCAAGAGTTTCAGCATGCGCGGTGCGCCAGAGAATTTCACCCCCGCAGGTATCCGAAAGGCATCCGATTTTTGCCACAACCATGGCGTGTCACTTTATGTCACTGTAAATACAATCATCTACGACAGCGAGGTTTCCTCAATGGGCCGTTTTCTGCAATGCATTGCGGGTTGCGTGGACGCTGTCATCTGCTGGGATCCAAGTGTCATCAGCGGATGTATTGAATATAGGCTCCCCTTCCACATCTCCACGCAGGCATCGGTTTCCAATTCGATATCGGCAATGTACTACAAGGCACTGGGCGCCAGCCGCGTCGTCCTGGCGCGAGAATGCACGCTGAAGGACATAACACGCATTGCCAAAAACGTCGATATTGGTTTGGAAGTTTTTGCGCATGGTGCAATGTGCGTCTCGGAATCTGGCAGATGTTTCCTGTCACAAGACACCTATGGAAAATCGGGGAATCGAGGCGAATGTTTGCAGAACTGCCGTCGCCCCTATCGTGTCATCTGCCAGGATGGCCCTGGAGACTACGAGGTCTTCCCTGGAGACAACCACATTTTCTCCGCAAAAGACCTTTGCACCCTTCCTTTTATCGATAAACTGTTGGCAACTGGCGTCTCTTCACTGAAAATTGAGGGAAGGAATCGCCCGCCAGAATATGTTGACACCGTCATCCGCGCCTATCGAACCGCCATAGACGCATGGCGTGACAACAGGTTGGACGATTCACTGAAGGCCCGCCTTATCGAAGACTGCCGAAAGGTGTTCAACAGGGATTTCTCTGCGGGCTTCTACCTTGGTCGCCCCATCACGGATTTCAGCACAGTGGAAAACAATGCGGCAACGCAACGCAAATCACTGGTCGGCAAAGTTATCAACTACTATCCCAAAAGCGGTGTTGCACACGTAAGCCTTCTGGCAGACAAAGTCAACGATGGCGATGAAATCCTTATCATCGGACCGACCAGCGGGTTGGTACGAACTACTTTATCTGGCGTTCGAATCGAAGAGCCTACCGCAGACAATGAACCTGCAACAGCCACATTCAAAGTCCCAGAACGCGTCCGCCCGCATGATGCGGTCTATAAAATCATCAGAAAAAAAACAGTCTCCGAAAGAAATTGACATACAGCCATGTGGATTGACAACGACAAGGATTTTTCAAACTGGTGTGCCGAAGCGCAACAACATAGCGCCATTGCCTTGGACACCGAATTCGTGTGGACAAAGACATATTATCCCGCGTTGGGACTCCTTCAGATGGCTTGGGACCGCGAAAACACGGCTCTCGTTGATGTATTCGCAATCACAGACACGACACCATTGGCCGCCTTGCTCCAATCCGCCGACATCACAAAGATTTTTCACGAGGCGGCTTCCGATTTGCCGATACTTCGTCGCTGGTGCGGCGGCTCCATTCTCCCACAGACGATTTTCGACACTCGCATCGCGGCAGGATTTGTCGGTCTGACGGCATCGCTGTCCCTAAATAGACTTCTTACGCAAGCACTTGGAATCACCCTGCCTAAGACAGAGACGCGTACTGACTGGCTGCAACGCCCCCTAACCACCGCACAACTGGAATACGCATCAGGCGATGTTGACTTCATGCCCGAACTATATTCCATTCTTTCCAACCGCTTGAAGACGAACGGCAATGAAGCATGGTTTCTTGAGGAGATGCTCCAGTATTCCGCTGAAAAATACTATGCACCAATCTCCCCTGCGGACAGTTGGAAACGCGTGAGCGGCAACGGGCGCTATTCTGGCAACCGTCTCGCAATCATAGCGGAACTCGCGGCCTGGCGTGAAAAATTCGCCTGCCAGAACAACATCGCCCGCCCAAGAGTCATCTCTGATGAACAAATCTGCCTCTGTGCGGAAACAACCCCGCAGACCGCCGCTGAACTCATCAAATCCGCAGGAATGCGCCCGAAAAATGCTGAAAGATACGCCCTCCCCATTCTCAACGCCATTGCACGGGGCATGGCACTCCCCATCGAACAATGCCCTGCACATAAACTGCTTCCATTAGACTCCAAGGTCTTCAAGGACAGAACTAAACGCATCAAAAAACTCGTCCTCAAACGGTCGTCCGCACGTGACATAGACTCAGTGCTTGTCGCGTCCAGAAAAGACATGGAATCCCTGGTCATCGCCTCCGCCACCACGCCATGGCCCATACGCCATCCGCTTTTGGAAGGCTGGAAAAGAGAACTTCTCGGCGATACCATAGAACAACTTGTCCGAACGGAATTCTCCGCCACGCCATCACTCTTCAATTAACAATCGGCTGACTTGATATCAATTTTCACAACTTAAACAAAGGATTATTCAATCATGGGTTTCGCATGTGGTTTTGTTGGCCTCCCGAATGTCGGTAAATCTACGCTTTTCAATGCGTTATGCAAAGGAGGCGCGGCGGCTGCCAATTTCCCCTTCTGCACCATCGAGCCAAACACAGGCATCGTTGCCGTCCCCGACCCTCGCGTTGACAAATTGGCTGAATTGGAGCATTCTGCCAAAATTGTCCCCGCAACAATGAAATTCATCGACATTGCGGGACTCGTGGAAGGTGCATCCAAAGGCGAAGGTCTTGGGAATCAATTTCTTGGACATATCCGTAGCGTAGATGCCGTTGCACATGTCGTTCGGCTGTTCGACGATTCAGACATTATCCATGTCAAGGCTTCCGTTGATCCCGCTCGCGATTTGGAACTCATACTGACCGAACTGATGCTTGCTGACCTCGAATATCTTCAAAAACGTGTCGAAAAAGCAAAGAAAATGACGCGGTGCGGCGGAGACCCCGAAACCAAGGCCGAAATGGAACTCGCGCTTACGTTCATCAATTCGCTCGAACAAGGTCAAATGCCTTCCTATGACAAATCTGATGCGACCATCGCCCCAATCGCGCGACAGATGCAACTGCTGACTCTGACCCCCGCATTTGTCTGCGCCAATACCGATGAGGAACATTTCAAGAACTTTGGCAAGGACGACCTTTCCAAAAAACTCATCGCCGATGCCGCCACACACGGCCTTGAAGTCATTCCTGTCTGCGCCAAACTGGAGGAGGAACTCCAGGAACTGGATCCCGAAGAGGCTGCCGCCTTCCTTGAAGACCTGGGCGTCCATGAAACGGGCCTCCAACGCGTCATACACACGGGATACAGAATGCTCGACTACTTGACGTTCTTCACCACAGGTCCCGACGAGACACGTGCTTGGACAGTCACGCGCGGCGCAACCGCCCCCGAAGCCGCTGGCAAAATCCACACGGACATGCAACGCGGCTTCATCCGCATGGAGGTCGTCTCCTACGACGACCTCATGGCACACGGTTCATGGAATGCCGCCAAGGAGGCAGGAAAACTGCGCATTGAAGGCAAGGAATACATCGTTCAGGACGGCGATTGCTGCTACGTCCGCTTTTCTGTGTGAGGAACTGATTACCCGCGGCTCCAGGCACGGCGTCCGTCAGTCCAAGTGGCGACTGGCTCAAGAGTGCTGTCCAGCCTGACGAAATCTGCATTAAATCCGCGAGCAATCTTGCCGATTCCGTCAATTCCAAGCGACCGCGCCTGATTCCATGCAGTCGTCTTGACCAATTGTGCCAGCGGCAATTCCGTCAGTCTGCGAACTCGTTGCAGTCCCTTGTAATACAGCAGGGTGCTTCCCGCGACTCGGCCGTTCGCAAGCCTCGCACAGCCGTCTTTGACTGTTGCGGGAAGTCCACCGAGTTCATAGACGCCATCGGGCATGCCAGCGGCGCGCATAGAGTCCGTGATAAGCATGATATGGTCCACGCCCTTGACCTGGAACAGCAATTGAATCATTTCAGGGCACAAATGGATGCCGTCGCAAATCATTTCAATGAAGACATCCTTGTGGAGCATTCCGCCGCCGACCAACCCGAAATTCAGATGGTGAAGCGGAGTCATCACGTTGCAGAAATGCGACATGTGCTTCAGGCCAAGTGCCGTGGCTCGCTTGAAGTTCTCATACGTCGCCGCAGAATGAGCCACGGCGGGCATGATGCCACAGGAGACGAGTTCCCTGACAAACGTCTGCTCTGGGTCAAGTTCAATCGAATACGAGACCTTGCAGACAGGGTAAAAATCATTCATCCTCTTGACAAGCCCGATATCTGGAAGTTTCAGATAATCAGGATTTTGCGCACCAGCACACTCGGCTGTAAAGAAAGGCCCCTCCAGATGGATGGCTGGAATTTTCGCGCCTGTGGGATGTTTCATGTAATCACGTGCGATAGTGATGGCTTCAGCCAGTTGTTTCTCTGGCAGCGTCAATGTCGTACCGAGAAAAGACGTCACACCTTGAGTCAGTTTATTCGCGGCGATAGCCTGGATTCCCTCCACGGAGGCGTCGCAGAAATCGAAATTTGCACATCCGTGCGTATGGATATCGAAGAAGCCTGGAAAAAGATAGTCTCCCTGAATGTCCACCCGCTCGCAGTCTTCAGGCAACGCCTCGCCTGGAAGCAGAATATCCGCCACTTTTCCATCTTCGACCAGAATGACGCCATCTGCCAAATCCAGGTCAGGAGAAATCACATGCGCATTGACAAATAGTTTCTTATCCATGATTTCGCCTTAAAGTGTAATGACATCCGCCGTATAGACGATTTCCGTGTTTGGGCAATCTTTGATATATGAGGCTGGCAAGGATGGCGTCGCGGGATTCGCAATCAATTTCTTCAATGGTGCCTCCTGTTCGGGGAAACATGCAAGGAGCAGGATTTTCTTCGCCTTGAGAATAGGTGCCATGCCCATCGTGATCGCCTGTAACGGCATCAGCGACATGTCATTGCCAGCCGTCAGGCGTGCATTGGTCTGAAGGGTCAGCGGCTTCAAGTTAATGACACGGCTCTTCAGCGCTGCGAAATCGGCCACAGAAATCTCATCTTCCGACATCGGTTCATTGAAGGCGATATGGCCGTTGAACCCGATGCCAAGCAGCTGGAGATGAAGACCACCCGCCGCCTCAATCTTGTCATCATACGATGCAGAATTCACTGACGGGGGATAATAGGTGCGGTCCTTCGAGAAGCCAAGTGCGGGATCAATCCGATTGAATAGATTCTCGTTCATATACTTGCGATAACTCAACGGATGGCTTTCTGGAACCTCCTTGCCATCGCGACCGACATATTCATCCAGATTGAACGTGCTCAGACGACTCAAATCCGTCCGAGCCGTGTTGAACATTCCTGCGAGGATTTCGTAGAGCCGAATCATCGTATTGCCTGTCGCCAAGCCGATATTGCAGACGCCGCCCGTCGCCAATTGCTTAGTCACCGCTTCGAAAATCAATTTGGCACCATATTGGCTCATCGCCTCGTAATCTGCGACTTTTGTAATTTCCATGTTTCGTTTCCTTCGTGATAAGACTTTGTTTGAATTTGCTCCACGCCTCAGTCGGCGAGCACATGCATCATTATTCCATTTAATACTTTAATGGAAAATCATCCGCAGGCAATAACACGACGTGAGAAAAATACGTTTATTTTTAAGAAAATACGAGAAATTATCATCCTGAGTGAATATCAGGTTGTGCATAAAAATGTGCTTTGATAAAAAACTCCTCGCGTATTCCTGTTGCTCCACTGGGAAAAAACATGGAATTATGCAAAAAACTTGTCATTAGAATTTTCATTATCGCAAAACAAATATATATTGAATTTGCAACGGTTTGTTGCCCGCCCAATGGCGTGAATAGGCAATCACCAACAAAACGAAAAGAGAAACGCACAATGCGAACAGTAGGAACGACAGTACGTGGAATCCGCTGCCCGATTTTCCGTCGCGGCGACGATCTCGCCACCCAGGTGGTAGAGGCATTGAAAACTTCTTGGGAACAGGAAGGTTATGAACTTCATGACCGTGATGTCATTGGCATCACCGAATCCGTTGTAGCCCGTACACAAGGCAATTACGTCACCATTGACCAGATTGCCGCCGATGTCAAGGCGAAATTCCCTCATGGAACGGTTGGGTTGACCTTCCCGATTTTAAGCCGCAACCGCTTCTCCGTCCTGCTCCGCGGCATCGCGCGCGGTGCGGAAAAAGTCCATATCATGTTCAGTTTCCCTGCCGATGAAGTCGGCAATCACCTCATGAGCATTGATAAAATGGACGAGAGCGGCATCGACCCCTATCGAGATGTTTTGGATGAAAAACGCTATCGCGAAGTTTTCGGCGATGTCGTCGCGCATCCATTCACAGGAATGGACTACGTGACATATTACAAGGAAATTGTCGGCGCGGACAAAGTCACCGTTTCCTTTGCCAATGATGTCCGCGAAATCCTCAAATTTACTGACCAGGTCATTACCTGCGACATCCATACCCGTGCCCGTAGCAAACGCCTCCTAAAGGCCGCTGGCGTAAAAGCCGTCTACGGCCTTGACGATATCTGCACCACACCCATTGAACCAGGTGCTGGATTCAACGCAACCTACGGGCTCCTCGGCTCGAACAAATCCGACGATGAAAAGGTCAAACTCTTTCCGCGCGACTGCGAACCGCTCGTCAACGATATCCAGAAGCGACTTCTTGACTTGACAGGCAAAAAGGTCGAAGTCATGGTCTATGGCGATGGCGCTTTCAAAGACCCCGTCGGCAAAATCTGGGAATTGGCCGACCCCGTTGTCTCCCCTGGCTATACATCGGGCCTCGTAGGAACGCCGAACGAACTCAAACTCAAATATCTTGCAGACGAACTCCAAAAAGGGACTGGCGACAATGCAGCCGTCACTGAAGGAATCCTTGAACGCATCCGCGCAAAGGGCAAAAACCTCGTCGGCAAAGAAGAGTCATTGGGAACGACCCCGCGCCAACTCACAGACCTGCTCGGCAGTCTTTGCGACTTGACAAGCGGCTCTGGCGACAAAGGGACGCCCGTTATCCTTATTCAAGGTTATTTCGACAATCTGTCAAATAACTAGGATAGCAGGCAAAGAGGCTGATGGGCACTTGCCCGTCTGCCTCTAAGACATGGTGTGCTGTTGGCAAACTCAATTACCGTTTATGATAACATAAACCCAGTTTGCTGCCGTCGCCAAGGCCGCTAAAACCCAAGTCAAGGGATGACGGGCCACAACCACCAGCAGGCGTTTAAATCGAGGAAACAGCGCCGTCGCAAGCGCAAGTGGTCCTGCCGTGACGGCCAGCGTCATCACCAGAGGTTGGAGCATAAAGGCTTTTTGGAAATCACCATGCAAGGCACTGACTATCGCACGCGTGGCACCGCATGTCGGGCATGGAACGCCTGTGAATCTCTTAAGCGGACACAGGACGATTTCCAACGAATACGCCAGCAGAATAAGTGCGGCCACCGCCAGTAAAATGAAAAACAATTGCACCGCCTTCAGCCAGTTGCAGTTACACTGGCGGTAGACGGTGCGTTTCGTTTGGCTTTGCGTGTTGTTCGTCACAACGTGGATGGTTAAGGTTGTGGCGCTGATATTTCGCCTACAGGGGTAGATTCACCGTATGCCTCCTCATAGGCAGCGGCAATCATACAGCAACTAAAAGGCACCGTAAAGAGCAAGCCAATTCCACAGGCAATAGCACCAACCGCGCCAAGCAGGCCAGCGACGAAAACGACGAGCATCACCGACCAGAACTTCTTCTCGCCGATTAATTTGAGAGGGATGACAATTGCATCGCCAATGGCCGCATCCTGATCCTGAATCAGTAATAATGCCCAAACAATCACCGCTGGCATAATGAAACAATTGAATACAATCAAAGCAAGTTGTCCAAGGAGTGGCACAATGTTCAGGACCTGGGCTACCCCATTGATGACACCGAACACCAGCATGCAAACGAACGAGGGGAGAAACTTCTTGAAGCCGTTGAACACTTCAGCAACCTGTGGTTTCGGCTCCTGTTTGCGAAGCAGTGCCAGAATTATGCAGAAGAGCCCGCACTGCATTGGACCAGCGCAAATGCCGCAGGAGAAAGCTGAAATAAGCCCTGTAATCAAACAAGCAAGGAATATCAGCACGAAGTTCTCTTTGTAGAGTTGCATAGCCGTGTTGAAAGTCGTGCCGACTGAAGGCGTGCGAATCAAAGATTTGATCATAAGTTGTCCTTTCTGTTTTGGGTTTGACAGTATTGTTTTTTCAACCTGAATCGGTATTGACAAACTTGAGAGAATGCTCAACACCATCAGGTTTCCAAGCAAAGGCCTGGTGAACTCCCGCGATGTGCCATCATGGGAGCCCTACTGCTATTTCTCCATAGAGATGAAACAACAGAGTAATTAAAATATAAATTGCCATCATGAAAAAGCAAAACGCTCTATTCTCCAACAGGGTGGATTCGACCTCTTTGCGGTCGGAATTCTTTTGGTTCGGCGTCCATAGGTTTCTCTTCGCTCAACCTTGGTCTTCTGATAATTGCCCATTCGGGGTCTTAGCAGAAACGCCTTGAACTATGTAATTACCGCCCATCATGGCGAACAGAGCATTTTTCAGAAATCTTTCCCGCCTCAGTTTTCCTTCTGCGAAAATTCCTTCAAGGCACGTTCTTTCATTGCCTGAAGGCCTTTCAAAAGAACCCCCGTGTCATTGGCGCAGCAGACATACTGAAGCCCGCGTTTTCTCCACAGATCATAATCCCCTTCTGTATAGGCACCAAGCCACTTTCCCGCTGCACGGCATTTTCTGCATACTTCATCAAGGGCACCGCAGACCTCAGGGTCACGGAACTGCCCTGGCTTGCCCATGGAAATCGAAAGGTCGTATGGCCCGATGAGCAGACTGTCAATCCCTGGGACAGAGAGAATATCATCCAGATTCCGCACAGCATCAATATGCTCAATTTGAATAATGACCAATGGCTCATGGCGCGATTTCTCCCAGTATGAATCGTCAACGGGCTCCACACCATAGCGATGCTGGCGCCGCAAGCCGACACCGCGATTTCCAGCCAGCGGATAACGGCACGCCGCGACCGCCAGTTCCGCATCCGCCTTCGTCAGGACCATCGGGATGATGACACC